>DASUPI010000024.1:0-6256 GCA_036281135.1 Rhodoplanes sp.
GAGATCGCCGCCGGCCCGCGCATCGGCATCACCAAGGCGGCGGAGAAGCCGTGGCGCTACGGGCTGAAGGGCTCGCCGTTCCTGAGCCGGCCATTCCGTGAGCGGCCGGCATAGGCGCGCGTCGCGGGGCGATTAACGCAACCTTATTGCAGGGCTTCGCCGTGCTGGCTCAGATCGAGTCCTTCGATCTCCTGCTGCTTGCTCACCCGGAGCGGCACGAAAGCGCTAATCACCTTCAACAGCACGAAGGTGATCCCGCCGCGAACCAGACAAAGGCGGAAAACCGCATGCGATCGGCGACCGAGCCCGCAACCAGCGCGACCGTGATGACCGCGAAGGTCATCTGGTAGAGCATGAACAAGGCTTCCGGAATGGTCTTGGCGAGCGGACTGATCGTGTCCATGCCGATGCCGCGCAGCACGACCCGATCGCGCCGCCCAGAAGGCGGCGTCGCCACGCCAGTCTTGTCATGGAATCCCCCTCGGTCGATCGCTCAGAGAGCGTCGTTGTCGCTTTCGCCCGTGCGGATGCGGATCGCCTGATCGATCGATGTGACGAAGATCTTGCCGTCGCCGATCTGGCCGGTTCTGGCGGCCTTGCTGATCGTCTCCACCACCCGGTCGACCTGTCCCTCGGGGACCGCGATGTCGAGCCGGACCTTGGGAAGGAAGTTCACGTTGTATTCGGCGCCGCGGTAGATTTCCTTGTGACCCTTCTGGCGCCCGTAGCCCTTGACCTCGGCGACGGTCATGCCGTGAACGCCGATCGCGATCAGCGCATCGCGGACCTCGTCGAGCTTGAACGGTTTGATGACGGCAGTGACGAACTTCATGGCAGCCCCCTGTAAGAATGGCCCCCGGCGGACCAAGGTAGGAAAATTCGGTGCGCAAGGCGGGAATACGCCTGGCCCTTGGGCAGGATGCTCAAGATACCGGCGCGGCCAGCGGAAATTAAGCGATTAGTTTTGGCACTTGCGCCGCCTGTGGGCAATCGCCTGAGCGCCATCGTTGCGAGCGACTCTCCCCTGGCGGCCGGATCGCGCCTGAGCCCGAGCTGGATATCCGGGACGGCCGCGATGCTGCCGATTGCCACCTCACAAGAAGCGCGCGAGCGTATGGGAGCCACGCGAGACACGAGATGCGCCCGGCCGTACTTAACCGACTGTTCGCTTCGATCACGGCGCTGCCGGGCGTCGGGCCGAAGCTCGAGAAGCTCTATGCGCGTCTCCTTGGGCGGGACGGTGCGCCGCGCGTGCTCGACCTCCTGTTCCATCTCCCCACAGGATCGATCGATCGCCGCGCTCGGCCGAAACTGCGCGACGTCGTGCCGGACAGCGTGGTGACCGTCCTCGTCAAGGTCGAGCGCCACCGCGCGCCCCCGCCCGGCCGCTCGCGCGCCCCCTATCTGATCTATGCGAGCGACGACGGCGGCGACCTCGTCATCGCCTATTTCAATGCGCGGCGGGAATATCTGGAAAAGCTCCTCCCGGTCGGGGCGCGGCGCTACGTGTCGGGAACGGTGGCGCTCTATGACGGCATGCTGCAGACGGTGCATCCCGACCGTGTGGTCGCCGAGAGCGAGCTCGCGACGCTGCCGCTGATCGAGCCGGTCTATCCGCTGACGGAGGGACTGACGGCGAACCAGGTCCGCCGCGCGATCGAGGCGGCGCTGCCGAAGTTTCCGGCGCTGCCGGAATGGCAGGACGCGGCCTTTCTCGCGCGCTCCGGTTTTCCCCCCTTTGCCGACGCGCTGCGGCGGATACATCGCCCGGCGGAGCCCGGCGACGTCCTGACGGGCTCGCCCGCCTGGTCGCGGCTTGCCTATGACGAGTTCCTCGCCGGCCAGCTCGCGCTCATGCTGGTGCGCGCGCATATGCGGCGTGCGAGCGGGCGAAGCACCGAAGGCGACAGGCGTTTGCGCGAGCGCATCGCGTCCGCCCTGCCCTACCGGCTCACATCGTCGCAGACACGCGCGCTTGCCGACATCGTGGGCGACCTCGCAAGACCTGAGCGCATGCTGCGGTTGCTGCAGGGGGATGTCGGTTCGGGCAAGACCGTGGTGGCGCTGCTCGCCTGCGCCGCCGTGATCGAGGCGGGCCGCCAGGCCGCGCTGATGGCGCCGACCGAAATCCTCGCGCGCCAGCATCTCAAGACGATCGCGCCGCTGGCCGAGGCGGCGGGCGTTCGCGTCGCGATCCTCACGGGACGCGAGCGCGGGCGCGAGCGCGCCGAGATGCTCGACCGGCTCGCGCGCGGCGAGATCGATCTTCTCGTCGGCACCCATGCGCTGTTTCAGGAGGAGGTCGCGTTCCGCGACCTTGCGCTCGCGGTGGTCGACGAGCAGCACCGGTTCGGCGTGCACCAGCGCTTGGCGCTTGCCCAGAAAGGGCGCGCCGTCGACGTGCTGGTGATGACCGCGACGCCGATCCCGCGCACGCTCGTGCTCACTTATTTCGGCGACATGGATTCCTCCGAGCTGCGCGAGAAGCCGGCGGGCCGCAAGCCGATCGACAGGCGCACCATTTCGCTCGACCGCCTCGACGACGTGATCGCCGCGGTCGGGCGCGCGCTCGGCGAGGGCCGGCGCATCTACTGGGTGTGTCCGCTGGTGGAAGACTCGGAAACGACCGACCTCGCCGCCGCCCAGGCGCGCTTCCGCGCGCTCAAGCAGGGGTTCGGCGAGGCGGTCGATCTCGTGCATGGCCGCATGCGGGGCACGGAAAAGGATCAGGCGATGGCGCGCTTCGCCGCGGGCGAGACGCGCCTGCTGGTCGCCACCACGGTGATCGAGGTGGGCGTCGACGTGCCGGAGGCGAGCGTGATGGTGATCGAGCATGCCGAGCGGTTCGGGCTCGCGCAGCTCCACCAGCTGCGCGGACGCATCGGCCGCGGGGCCGAGCGTTCGAGCTGCCTGCTCCTCTACAAGGCCCCGCTCGGCGAAGCGGCCAAGGCGCGGCTCGCGATCATGCGGGAGACCGAGGACGGCCTCCGTATCGCCGAGGAGGATTTGCGGCTGCGCGGGAAAGGCGACGTGCTCGGCACCCGGCAGAGCGGCATCCCAGGCTTCCGCGTCGCCCGCATCGAGGCGCATGGCGCGCTCCTGCAGACCGCGCGCGACGACGCAGCCCTCGTGCTCGCGCGCGACCCAGAGCTGAAATCCGAGCGCGGAGAGGCGCTGCGCACCCTGCTCTATCTGTTCGAGCGGGACGAGGCGGTGCGGCTGCTCCGGGCGGGGTAGGCATCGTCTGTCATTCCGGAAGCCGAACGCAGCGAGGCTGTCCGGAATCCATGGCCCGGTTTGAAAGTATGGATTTCGGCGCTCGGGCTAAGCCTGCGCCCCGGATGACCACCCTTGAACTACTCCGCGGCGGTCTTCGCCTGCCCCGCCTCTTGCAGGGCGCGGGCGGCTTGGGCGGCCTGCGCGGTCTGCGCGGCGGCGGCGAGCGAGGCGAGCTTCTTCGGGTAATCGCCGGCGTTCGGCTGGATCAGGCCGGCCGACATGATGAGCTTCGCCGCGGCCTCGACCGGTATGTCGAGCTCGATCACGCGCGCGCGCGGCACGTAGAAGAAGAAACCGGTGGTCGGATTGGGCGTGCACGGCATGAACACCGAGAGGTGTTCTTCGCGCGCGGGCAGCCGGTCTGCGACCGGCGCACTCGGTGGCTGCGAGAGGAAAACCAGCGACCACATGCCCGGCGAAGGGAATTCGATCAGCCCGACCTTGCGGAAGCTCGACCCCGACTCCGAGAACAAGGTCTCGAACACCTGTTTGAGCCCCTTGTAGACCGAGCGCACCAGCGGCATGCGATCGAGAATGCGCTCGCCCAGCTCGACCAGCTTGCGCCCGACCAGGTTGGCGGTGAGAAAACCGAGCGTGGTCAGCGCGAGAAAGGCGATGATGAGCCCGGTGCCGGGGATCGTCCACGGCAGATAAGTCTCCGCCCGGTACTGCATCGGGATCACGGGCCGGACGAGATCGTCAACCCATGTCACGAACGACCAGGTCAGCCACAGCGTAATCGCCACCGGACCGGCGACGACGAGGCCGGTGAGGAAGTAGTTGCGGATGCGCGCGCCGAAACGCGAGCCGGATCGCTCCGCCGCCGGCTCGTTCGGCGGCAACGGATCTCGCGGATTGGTGGAGTTCATGGTCGCTTATATCGGCCCGGTCGTTGCCCAGCACAACGGCATGGCGGCAATCTAGCACAAAACGCGGCCTTGCACGCCACCCCGCGCGGCCCGCGCTCCGCCGCCGGATTACTCGACCGTGACCGATTTCGCGAGGTTGCGCGGCTGGTCGACATCGGTGCCCATGATGACCGCCGTGTGATAGGCGAGAAGCTGCACCGGCAATGCGTAGACGAGCGGCGTCACGCTCGCCGGCATGTCCGGAAGCGTCAGGATGGCCACGGACTCGATCGTCGCTTCGCGGGCGCCGCGCGGGTCCGTGACGAGGATGATGCGGCCTTCGCGCGCCGCGACTTCCTGCATGTTCGACACGGTCTTCTCGAACACGCGGTCATGCGGCGCGATGACGATCACCGGGATGGTCGCGTCGATCAGCGCGATCGGCCCGTGCTTGAGTTCGCCGCCGGCATAGCCTTCCGCATGGATATAGGAGATTTCCTTGAGCTTGAGCGCGCCTTCGAGCGCGAGCGGATAGCTCGTGCCGCGGCCGAGATAGAGCACGTCGCGGTTCTTGGCGATGTCGCGGGCGAGCCGCTCGATCTCCGGTTCGAGCGCGAGCGCCTCGGTCATGTGGCGGGGCACCTCGATCAGCGCCCGCACCAGAGCGCGCTCGTCCTCCTCCGACAGCGTCCCGCGCGCGCGGCCGGCGGCAATCGCGAGGCAGGCGAGCACCGCGAGCTGGCAGGTGAAGGCCTTGGTCGAGGCGACGCCGATTTCCGGCCCGGCCAGCGTCGGCATCACGAGATCGCTCTCCCGCGCGATCGTCGAGGTCGCCACGTTCACGATGGAGAGGACGTGCTGGCCGTGCTCCTTGGCGTGACGCAGCGTCGCGAGCGTGTCCGCCGTTTCCCCCGATTGCGACACGAAGATCGCGAGATTGCCCGGGGTGAACGGCGCGTCGCGGTAACGCAGCTCCGAGGCGATATCGACCTCGACCGGCAGCCGCGCGAAGCGCTCGAACCAGTATTTGCCGATCAACCCGGCATAATACGCCGTCCCGCAGGCGGAGATGGTGATGCGATTGAGCTTGCCGAAGTCGAACGGAAGGTCGGGCAGCGTCACGCGTTCGGCGACGAAATCGATGTAAGCGCCGAGCGTGTGCGCCACGACTTCCGGCTGCTCGTGGATTTCCTTGGCCATGAAGTGGCGGAAATTGCCCTTCTCGACCAGGAAGGACGCGGCGCTCGAACGGAGAATGGGCCGTTTCACCTCGGCGCCGCTCGCGTCGTAGGTCTGCGCGCCGCCGCGCTTGAGCACGACGAAATCGCCGTCCTCGAGATAGCTGATGGTCGACGTGAACGGGGCGAGCGCGATCGCGTCGGACCCGAGCATCATCTCCCCGTCGCCATAGCCGATCGCGAGCGGCGAGCCGCGCCGTGCGCCGACGAGAAGGTCTCCCTCGCCTTCGAACAGGAAGGCGAGCGCGAATGCGCCTTTCAGGCGCGGCAAGGCAGCCTTCACCGCGTCGATCGGACCAAGGCCCGACTGCATCAGGTCGGTGACAAGATGGGCGATGACCTCGGTGTCGGTCTCGGTCACGAATTTCGCGCCGCGAGCGGAAAGCTCGGCCCGCAGCTCGTTGAAGTTCTCGATGATACCGTTATGCACGACGGCGACGCGATCGGTCGCGTGCGGATGCGCATTGGTCTCGTTCGGCCGGCCGTGCGTCGCCCAGCGCGTATGGCCGATGCCGATCCGGCCGAGCAGGGGCTCGCGCTCGAGCCGCTGCTCCAGATTCCTGAGCTTGCCCTCCGCCCGCCGTCGCGTCAGATGGCCGTTCTCGAGCGTGGCGACGCCGGCGGAATCATAGCCGCGATATTCGAGGCGCCGCAGCGCATCGATCAGCCCCGGCGCGACCGGCTGCAGTCCCAGGATTCCGATAATTCCGCACATGAGGCTTGAGAATCCCCGTTCCGGCCGGCCGAGACGACGCTCGGCGCGGCAGCTTCGACGTCCAATACTCCAGAACAGCCGGCGGACCGACCGCGCCGGGCGCGACATCAGTCCGTCGATCCTGGCTTTTTCTTGACCGCCGCCTGGATCCGCTCGCGCCAGCGCGCGACCCATCC
>DASUPI010000025.1:0-3153 GCA_036281135.1 Rhodoplanes sp.
CTCGCCGGTCACATTATTTCGTCGCTCGACAACCTGTCGCAAGCGCAGGATGCGGCGGGCGAGTGGGGATGGACGAACCGCGACGGCGCGACGCATCCCCCGGAACATACGGGGCAAGGCGTCCGATGAAGCGGCGGAAAAACCGGCATTCGGATGCGAATTAAATAGGCATTCTCGTGCCGGAATGCTATTTTCGAGCGCCGGCGGCGCAAAAAGGTCGGACTTGATTTCGACCGGAGCCGTCGGTGAGATGCCGGCCCGCGGCAAGGCGCGATCATAAGACAGGCCGGCGGGGAGAGGGAGCGTCCGATGGGTGTAAATCCCTTGTTGCCCAACAAACAGGTCGTTCGTTTGAAGCTGAACGGGCGCTGGCGCGAAGACGCCGCCGCCGACAACCAACTCCTCATCGACTATCTGCGCGATGTCGCCCGGCTGACCGGCACGAAGATGGGCTGCGATGGGGGAGAATGCGGCGCCTGCACCGTGCTGGTCGATGACCGGCCGGTCCTGTCCTGCCTGACGCTCGCGGTCCGCTGCGCCGGGCGATCGATCGAAACCATCGAAGGCCTCGCCGTGCACGGCCGCCCGAACGCGCTGCAGCGCGCCTTCCACGAGAAGCTCGGCACCCAGTGCGGCTATTGCACGCCCGGCATGATCATGGCGGCCGAAGCGCTGCTGCGGCGCCGGCCGCACCCGAGCGAAGACGATATCCGCGAGGCGCTATCCGGCAATCTGTGCCGCTGCACCGGCTATGTGAAGATTATCGAATCCGTTCAAACCGCCGCGGAGGCCGCCCGATGAACGACGTCGCGGCGAAGTTCGAGGGCGAGCGGCGGCGCGTTCCGCTCATCGACGGCATCGAGAAGGTCACCGGTAAGGCGCATTACACGGCCGATCTCGATCATGCCGACGCGCTGGTCGGCCGGGTTTTCCGCAGCCCTGTCAGCCACGGAGACATCCTGCGGCTGGACGTGTCGAAGGCGCGCGCGCTCGACGGCGTGGTCGCGATCGTCACCGGGGAGGATTGCCATCACACCTATGGCGTGCTGCCGGTCGCCATGAACGAGTATCCGCTCGCGCGCGACAAGGTGCGCTACCGCGGCGAGCCGGTCGCGGCCGTGGCGGCGATCGACGCGGACACCGCGCAGCGCGCCCTCGATCTCATCGAATTCGAGGTGCGCGAACTGCCGGCCTACTACACCGCCGAGGCCGCGCGCGCGCCGGGCGCGACCCTCATCCACGAGACGAAGCCGGGCAATCTCGAACGCCAGGTGCACCACACATTCGGCGACGTGGCGCAGGGCTTCGCCGAAGCGGACCTCGTGCGCGAGGTCAAGATCGACTGCGCCGAGGTGAACCATGCGCAGATCGAGCCGCATGCGGCGCTCGCCGAATACGACCCGTTCACCGGACGCCTGACCATGCAGAGCGTCTCGCAGGTCGCGTACTACCTGCATCTGATGCTGTCGCGCTGCCTGGACATCGATCAGTCCCGTATCCGCATCATCAAGCCGTTTGTCGGCGGCGGCTTCGGCGCGCGCGTCGAGGTGCTCAATTTCGAGATCGCCACTGCGCTGCTCGCCCGCGCCGCGGAGGGCAAGGTGATGATGGAGCTGACGCGCGAGGAAACCTTCCTCACCCATCGCGCCCGCCCGCAGACCTCGATGCGCATCAAGCTCGGCATGACCAAGGACGGCCGGATGACGGCCTGCGAGGCGGAGGTGACGCAGCGCGGCGGCGCCTATGCCGGCTACGGCATCGTCACCATCCTCTATGCCGGCGCGCTCCTGCACGGCATCTACGACATTCCGGCGATAAAGTATGACGGCTATCGCGTCTACGCGAACCTGCCGCCCTGCGGCGCGATGCGCGGGCATGGCGGCGTGACCGTGCGCCACGCCTTCGAGGTGCTGGCCGATCGCATGGCGCGCGAGCTCGGGCTCGACCCGTTCGCGGTGCGGCGGAAGAACCTGCTGCACGCGCCGACCCGCACCGCCAACGACCTCACCGTCAACAGCTATGGCCTCGCCGACTGCCTCGACAGCGTGGAGAAGGCGAGCGGCTGGCGCGAGCGGATCGGCAAGCTGCCGCCCGGCAAGGGGCTCGGCATGGCCTGCTCGCATTATGTGAGCGGGGCGGCGAAGCCGATCCACTGGACCGGCGAGCCGCACGCCACCGTCAATGTGAAGCTCGACTTCGACGGCGGGCTCACCGCGTTCACCGGGGCCGCCGATATCGGCCAGGGCTCATCGACCATGGTGGCGATCGCCGTCGCCGACACGCTCGGCGTTCCCCTCGAACGGGTGCGCGTCGTCGCGGGCGACAGCGCGATCACGCCGAAGGACAACGGCGCCTATTCGTCGCGCATCACCTTCATGGTCGGCAACGCCGCGATCGACGCCGCAAGAAACCTGAAATCGCTGCTGGTCGCCGCCGCCGCGCGCAAGCTCGAAGCGCGCCCGGAGGACGTCATCTGCGAGGGCGGCACGTTCCGGGTCGGCCACGGCGGACAGGCCGAACTCTCGTTCGACGAGGTGGCGCGTGAGGCGCTGGTCGACGAAGGCACGATCACGGCGAAGGGAACATTCACCTGTCCGCCCGACGCGCAGGGCGGCAAGCACAAAGGCGGCGCGGTCGGTTCCACCATGGGCTTCAGCTATGCCGCGCAGGTATGCGAGGTGAGCCTCGACGAAGACACCGGCGAGGTCTCGGTCGACAAGATCTGGGTCGCGCTCGATTGCGGGCGCGCTATCAACCCGCTCGCGGTCGAAGGCCAGATCGAGGGTTCGGTGTGGATGGGCTTGGGGCAGGCGATGAGCGAGGCGACGCGCTACCTCGAAGGCCTGCCCGCGCATGCAAGCCTGCTCGAATACCGCGTTGCGACCAGCGTGGAGTCGCCGCCGATCGAGGTGCATATCGTCGAAAGCATCGACCCGAACGGCCCGTTCGGCGCCAAGGAGGCGAGCGAGGGGGCGCTCGCGAGCGCGCCGCCCGCGCTCGTCAACGCCATCGCCAATGCGGTCGGCATCGACCTCGACGAGTTGCCGGTGACGCCGGAGCGCGTGGTCGAAGCGCTCGTCGAGCGGCGGCGCAAGGCGCGCCGCGACGCCATGCGAAAGGTCGCGTCATGACCGAGCTTGCGCCGTTCCAAGT
>DASUPI010000026.1:0-5418 GCA_036281135.1 Rhodoplanes sp.
GGAGCACCATGGGAATGTAAGCGGCGACCGGCTTGCACCACCTCCCCAGGCAGGGATAACGACGGGCCGGGGGTGCGGGGGAGAACCACGGTACAGGGCGCATCCGGCGGCCCGCCGGAGAGAGTCGTTGACGCTCTCTCATGAGGTCAAGCGCGCGCCGGGTTGCCAGTTCCCGCTCGCCGGCATCTCCCGCCAGTTCGGCCGGGCGTCTGCGCCGATAATCCCGCACCGGGTGCAGACCATGCGCGGACCGAAGGCGCGGACCAGCACCGAGTCGGGCCCGTTGCCGCTGGTACATCCGCAGTCGGCGGGCCGCGAGGGGCGCGGCCGGGTCCGCTCGGGCGGATACGGGGAGGGCGGGGAAACTGCCACCGGAATTGCCACCGGACTGCCGAGTGAAGGCCGGTACAGGGCGGGACGGCGCACCGCCTCTATTGACCGAAACTGCTTATGAAACAATGCTATCCAGTACTGCGCGGGACAAGCCGGGACAGGGCAATTAGAATTTCAAGACCAGTGCCTTCAACCGCTCGGCCACCCTTCCGATTGCCCGTCGACTACTTAGTCGATGAGACCGGAAATTGCCACCGGATCGGACCCGCAGCGGCGGGTCGGCGGAGAGGAAAAATGGCGGCGGACCCACGGCCGTCATCGCCGCGATCCACATGGATGTCCACGATGCTTTATCGTCGCTGCGCACCCAGAGCGAATTCCGTTCCGACCGGGATCGGAATTCGCTCCACCACGCACACGAGGTCTTCAGCGAAGGAACGGCTTCTGAGCAGTGAGCGGGTGGCGCCGAGGACGCCGACCCGGCTGCGAGCGGTGCCGATAGGATATCGAGTGGCGGCGCAGAAATGGTCGGCGCATCTGGAGCTGAAGCAGTTCGTCGCCTTGCGGCTGTTGATTCGCCGCGGCTGCTCGTAGCGCTTGCCGGGCGCCGGCCGCCAGCTCAGCGACCGTTTGCGCATCTTCCAGATCCGCGGGCAGCTCGATGCCCAGCCGGACTTCCAATTCGAGAACGATGTACGTGATGGATAGCTGATCGACACCGAGATCGGAAAAATCAGAATCGCGCGTTATGTCGTCTGTTTCGGCATTCATGACACCGAGGACTACGTCAATAACGAGTCCTTCCATCAGATCTTCGACCATGCCCCTGACCCCCCAGTCGCCTCATTCACCCAAAGTAAACGGCGTCTGCGGCGTAAACCGGGCAATCTCTCGCTCTTCGCATAAGAAACTTAAGTATTCGCGCCACTCCGACTCGGCGGGCCGCGACGGCTCTCTCCGCTGACACCGAAGAGGGACTCGCTCCGACGGCGGAGCGTCGTTCGCGTGCTGCGATCGTCCCATTGCACGCGTGCTTCGGACGAACGGCTTCGCGATGCCGACCTCTCTTGCGGCAGCCGGTCGCCCACCGGGCATGGGACGTGCGTCGCAGCAGGCGGTGCTGACTCCGTCCGAACCGCTTGGCGCCGCGCGCTGACGGCCGGCGACGGTCAGATGCGGCCGGCCCGCGGCGGTCTTTTTTCTGCTTTATTTAACAAACTAATTGGTTCGCTCCGGGCGGGCCTTGATCCCATTTCAGTCGCATGTCTCCGGCCTGCTCGGCGTCTGCGGTCTCGGGGGCTGATCATCGGCTTCGATAGACCAGCCCATACGGCGGACTGCGAATTGGGGCCTCGTTCGCCGCTGTCGAAGACGGGCGCACGTGGATACGGAGAGGGGGGACCTCAGCCGATGGTCTGGGGGGCGAAGCGGGGGGCTTGGGCATGCGTCGGACGCTTCGGCGCGGCGGCCGCGTGCGTCGCGCTCGCTCACTGCGCGGGGTCCGACCTGGGCCAGCTCGATCCGCAGTACGGCGTCGCGGCGAGCCCGCGCGTGGCCGACCTGGGCGACATTACCAGGGGCGGAGGGGGCTACCTCATCGGCAAGCCCTATGTCGTCGCCAACCGTCTATACGTTCCGCAGGAGAACCCGAACTATCGCGCCGAGGGCCTGGCGTCCTGGTATGGACCCGACTTCCACGGCCGGCGCACCGCGAATGGCGAAGTGTTCGACATGCACAGGATGTCGGCGGCCCATCCGACGCTGCCGCTGCCGAGCTATGTGCGGGTGACCAATCTCGGCAATGGCCGCTCCATCGTCCTGCGGGCCAACGACCGGGGGCCCTATCACAGCAATCGCATTGTCGACGTTTCGGTCAAGGCCGCCGACATGCTTGGATTCTCGAAGCACGGCGTTGCGCGCGTGCGGATCGAATATGTGGGCCGCGCACCGCTCGAAGGGTCCGACGACGGTGTGCTGATGGCGACGCTGCGCGAAGGCCAGCCGGCGCCGGCGCCCTCGCTCGTCATGGTCGCTGCGACGCGCCCCTTCGTGCCGGTGATCAGGGCGGCCGGTCCTGTGCTCGGCCCGGTGCCCGTCCCGCCGGACCGGCCATTCGCGCTGGGCGGCCTGTAGCGATTGGCCGGGCGCTGTTTCTGCGCATATAACCTTCCTGTGATACGTTTCCGACGGCGTCCTGCGCCATTGTTCAGGCCAAGTCTGGCGCCTAACAAATGACGTGGCCCGAGGGGACGACGCCAATCTGTTCAGCGTGCGATCACAGAGGAAGAACAGGTGCTTGGAACGGCAATTTTCCGGTTTGGATCAGGACTCCTTGCAGTCATCGCCCTGCTGGGCCTGCTTGCGCTCGCGGGCGCGGCGCCCAACCCGGTCTCCGGGCCGAAGAAGGAGGATGGGGGTTTCCAGACCAGCGCGCCTTTCGCCATCCTGATCGATGCCGAAACCGGGTCGGTCCTGTTCGAGAAGGGCGCGGACGCGCTGACGGCTCCTTCGAGCCTTGCCAAGCTGATGACCGCCGAGGTCGTGTTCAAGGAGATCACGCAGGGCCGGCTCAGTCGCGACGAGGAGATGATGATCAGCGAGAACGCCTGGCGGCGTGGCGGGGCGCCCTCGCGCACGTCGAGCATGTTCGCGCCGATTCACAGCCGCGTCAGGGTGGAGGATCTCCTGCGCGGGCTGATCATTCAGTCGGCCAACGATGCCGCGATCGCGCTCGCAGAGGGGATTTCCGCCAACGAGCGCGCCTTCGCCGTCCTGATGAACAACCGGGCGCGCGAACTCGGACTTGTGAAATCCAACTTCGCCAATGCGACGGGTCTCCCGGACCCGACCCAGAAAGTCACCGTGCGCGAACTCGCCAAGCTCGCCCAGCACATCATGCGCACCTATCCCGACTTCTATCCGATCTATGGCGAGAAGGAGTTCACCTGGAACAAGATCCGCCAGCAGAACCGCAATCCCCTGCTCGCGCTCAATATCGGCGCGGACGGGATGAAGACCGGCTACACGGCGGAGGGCGGCTTCGGCCTGGTCGGCTCGGCTCTCCAGAACGGGTTGCGGCTCATCGTCGTGGTGAACGGATTGAAGACGGCGAAGGACCGTGCCGACGAGGCGAAGAAACTGCTCGACTGGGGCTTCAGCGGGTTCGAGCAGCGCCCGCTCTTCGCGGAAGGGGAGATTCTCGGCCAGGCGAGGGTGTTTGCGGGCACGCAAACCTCGGTCAACCTGGTCGGCCGGCGCGCGATTTCGATGCTCATCCCACGCAACAACCATGATCGGATCAGCGCGAAGATCGTGTATACCGGGCCGGTGCCGGCGCCGGTCCAGGAGGGGCAACGGATCGGAACGCTGAGGGTCTATCGCGGTACGAATGTCGCGCTCGAAGTCCCTCTGCAAGCAGCCGAAACCGTCGAGCGCGGCAATCTCTCGCGGCGTGCCTTCGATGCTGCGTCGGAGCTGATCATCGGACTTTTCCGCGCCGGCATAGCGAAGATATAGCGCAGCGGGCCGCGACGACATGCCGGGGAAATTCATCACGTTCGAAGGCGGGGAGGGCACCGGCAAATCCACCCAGGCGAGCCTCTTGGCGGGGCGGCTGAAGGGGCTCGGCATCGAGGTCGTGCTCACGCGGGAGCCCGGCGGCTCGGCTGGTGCCGAAGTGATCCGGCATGTCATCCTGTCCGGCGCGGCCAAGCCGCTCGGCCCCGATGTGGAGGCGGTGCTGTTCGCGGCGGCGCGGGCCGATCACCTCGACCAGGTCATCCGGCCGGCGCTCGAACGCGGCGCCTGGGTGGTGTGCGACCGCTTTGTCGATTCGACCCGCGTCTATCAGGGCGCGCTCGGCCAGGTCGATCCGCGCCTCCTGCGCGGCCTCGAACGGGTGACCATTGGCGCCGCCGTGCCCGACCTCACCGTCATCCTCGACATTGCTCCCGAAATCGGATTGCAGCGCGCGCGCAGCCGCGGCGCCAACGCCGACCGTTTCGAAAACGAAGGGCAGGATTTTCACGAACAACTGCGCGCCGCCTATCGGGAGATTGCCGCGCGCGAGCCCGGCCGCTGCATCTTGATCGATGCGGACGCGGCCGAGGGGAAGGTCGCCGAGGAGGTCTGGGACGCCGTCCGGCGGCGGCTCGGTTCGGCCCCGGTCGAAATGGCGGCAGGGGTAGCCGCTCGATGAGCGCGGAGCGAGCCGAGCCGGCCGCAACCGCACCGCCCCATCCGCGCATCACCAGCACGCTCCACGGGCATGAAGCGGCGGAACAGGCGCTGCTCGCGGCCTATCGCGGCGGTCGCATGCCGCATGCCTGGCTGATCGGCGGCCCCGCCGGGATCGGCAAGGCGACGCTTGCCTATCGCCTAGCGCGGTTTGTTCTCGCGAATCCCGATCCCGCCGCACCCGGGGTGCAGCGAGCCCGTTCGCTCGCGGTCGCACCCGACCACCCGGTGGCGCGCCGCGTCGCGGCGCAAGCGCAGGGCGATCTCCTGGCCCTGGAGCGGCGGATCAACGAGAAGACCGGCAAGCTCTTCCAGGACATCCCCGTGGACGACGTCCGGCGGACGGTGTCGTTCTTCGGATCGACCGCGGGCGAAGGCGGATGGCGCGTCGCGATCGTCGATTCCGTCGATGAGCTCAATGCGGCCGGCGCGAACGCCCTGCTCAAGGTCGTCGAGGAGCCGCCGCGCCGCTCCCTGGTGCTGCTGGTCGCCCATTCCGCCGCGCGCGTCCTTCCGACCATCTGCTCGCGCTGCCGGGTCCTGGCGCTGCGCCCGCTCGATTCGCCGGCGCTCGTGTCTGCCGCCGCCGCGGCGCTCGGACGCGATCCGGCCGATCCGGTTCTTGTCGAGGCGGCCGCCGCCGCAGACGGGAGCGTCGCGCGCGCGATCACTCTGTGCGGCGGGCCCCTGCTTGCGGTCCGCGAGCGTGTGAACGAACTGCTCGGGCGCGTTCCGGCGGTCGATCCGCGCGCGCTGCATGCGCTCGCCGATATCCTCGACAGAGCCGACCGCGACGCCCTCGACACCTTCGTCGAAACGGTGCGCGCGTGGCTATCGAACGAGCTGCGC
>DASUPI010000027.1:0-3348 GCA_036281135.1 Rhodoplanes sp.
GGGCTACACCGAGAACGCCATCGTGCATGACGGCAAGCTGGACGAGGGCGTCAACCTGATCAGCAAGCCGTTCCGGCGCGAGGACATCGCCCGGAAGGTTGCACAGGTCCTGCAGATGGGCGCGCCCGCCGAGCCGGCGGCCGACGGCAAGGTCGTCAGGTTCCCGGACCGACCGACGTCCTGACGCTTCGCATCCATCTTTGGCGCGGCTGGCGCAAAGGCGGTCGGCTCAACCCCGTCGGAGCGCGTTGTCAGCGCCGGCCGCTGCGTCCGGGTGGTCCCGTTCCGTCGCCGCTCATCGCCGTGGACGCGGCGGCGCCGCCATTGAGCTTCGCCACCGGCAACGCCCGGTCGGGCGGAAAGTGCAGCCCCACCGTGGTGCCCTTGCCGAGCGTGCTCTCGATATGCAGCTCGCCGCCATGGCCTCGCCGCCGAAACGAGACGCATCCGGCACGCGTGTTACATCCGCTCGACCAGGGCCGGTTCGCCCGCCTTTTCCGGCTCGCTCACCCGCGCGACCTCCGCCCGCAGGAGCGGCAGGATATCCTCGATGCGGTCGCAGACTTGGTAGCGCATCATCGCCCCGCTGTGGATGAAACCCAACCCATCCATGCGCGCCAATAGATCGACGAGCGGACGCCAGTAGCCGTTGATATTGGCAAGTAGAATAGGCTTCCGATGGTGGCCGAGCTGCGCCCAGGTGAGTTGTTCGACCAGTTCCTCGAGCGTGCCGATTCCGCCCGGAAGCGCGACGAAGGCGTCCGCCCGCTCGAACATGATGCGCTTGCGCTCATGCATGTCGCGGGTCACGACGATTTCGTTGGCGAGGTCGAACATGCGCTCCTGCTGGCGCAGGAAATCCGGAATGACCCCGATGACCTCGCCGCCGTGCTCGTAGACGGACACGGCGAGCGCGCCCATCATGCCGGTCGAGCCGCCGCCATAGACGAGGCTGATCCCGGTTTCGGCAAGAACCTTGCCTAACTGCCGCGCCGCGGCCACGAAAGCGGGATCGCTTCCGGGGCTCGATCCACAATAGATGCAGACACTGCGAAGCTCGCTCATCGCCTGCAAGTGGCGCTGCCGAGCCACTCCGTCAAGCCTGCGCGGCGCGTTCGCTCGCGGGCTTCGCGGGAGCCGGCGCCGGTCAGTTGGCCTGCCTGACGTGAAGGGTGAACGCGGCCGTGGAAAGGCCTATATCGAAAAGGACCCATCCGTGGTTCCTGTGCGCGGCTCCCACCCCATGAGCGATTGACGTGAAACCGCCTGCCGACAAGCCCGACATCGCCCCCGATGGCGGCGGACTGGTGCGTACGATCGTCGATCTGTGGCCTTATATCTGGCCGTCGGATCGCCGCGATCTCAAGGGACGCGTGGTGATCGCGCTCGTCCTGCTCGTGCTGGCGAAGCTCGCGACCATCACCGTGCCGTTCACCTTCAAATGGGCGACCGACGCGCTCGCAGGCGCCGGCGGCGCGCCCGCGCCCGGCCAGAGCGCGTGGATCGTCTGGGTGCTCGTCGCGCCGCTGGC
Source organism: Rhodoplanes sp. (assembly GCA_036281135.1). Taxonomy (GTDB): domain Bacteria; phylum Pseudomonadota; class Alphaproteobacteria; order Rhizobiales; family Xanthobacteraceae; genus Rhodoplanes. Next base: position 1,532 of record DASUPI010000027.1, read on the forward strand.
GCTGACGGTCACCTATGGCGGCGCGCGCATTTTGATGGCGCTCCTGACCCAGGCGCGCGACGGCGTTTTCGCCAGAGTGGCGATGCATGCGGTGCGCCGCCTCGCAATGCTCACCTTCGAGCACATGCATCTTCTGTCGCTGCGGTTTCATCTGGAACGCAAGACGGGCGGTCTGACCCGCGTCTTGGAACGCGGGCGTAACGGCATCGAAACGATCGTCCGGATGGTCCTGCTCCAGCTCGCGCCGACGGTGGTCGAGGTCGCGCTGATCGCGGGCGTGCTGCTCTACCAGTTCGACTGGCGCTATGTCGTGACCGTCCTCGTCATGGTCGGCCTGTATATCTGGTTCACCTATGTCCTGACCGAATGGCGGATCGCCATCCGCCGCAAGATGAACGACAGCGACACCGAGGCCAACAGCAAGGCGATCGATTCGCTGCTGAACTACGAGACGGTCAAATATTTCAGCGCGGAGGAGCGGGAGGCCAGCCGCTACGACACGTCGATGGCGCGCTACGAAGACGCGAGCGTCCAGGCCTATACGTCGCTCGCGGTGCTCAATGCCGGGCAGGCGGTGATCTTCACGATCGGGCTCACCATCGCGATGGTGATGTGCGCCTATGGGGTGCGCAACGGCATCCATACGGTCGGCGACTTCGTGATGATCAACGCCATGATGATCCAGCTCTACATGCCGCTCAACCTCATGGGCATGCTGTATCGCGAGATCAAGCAGGCGGCGATCGACATCGAGACGATGTTCGGCATTCTCGCGCGTCCCGCGGAAATCAAGGATGCGCCGGACGCCAAGCCGCTCGACGTGACGGCCGGCGCGATCCGGTTCGAGGATGTGTGCTTCGCCTATGAGCCGGCCCGGCCGATCCTGCAGGGGTTGAGCTTCGGGGTGCCGGCCGGCCGTACGGTGGCGATCGTGGGGCCGTCGGGCGCGGGCAAGTCGACCCTCTCGCGCCTCCTGTTCCGCTTCTACGACGTGACCGGCGGGCGCATCGCCATCGATGGTCAGGACATCCGCGACGTGACGCAAAAGTCGTTGCGCAACAGCATCGGCATGGTTCCGCAGGACACCGTGCTGTTCAACGACACGGTCCGCTACAACATCCGCTATGGGCGCTGGGACGCGACCGATGAGCAGGTGGAGGAGGCCGCGCGGCTTGCCCAGATCGATGCGTTCATCCGCGCGACTCCGCGGGGCTACGAGACGGAGGTGGGCGAGCGTGGGCTGAAGCTGTCGGGCGGCGAGAAGCAGCGCGTCGCGATCGCGCGGACGATCCTGAAAGCGCCGCCGATCCTGCTGCTGGACGAGGCTACCTCCGCGCTCGACAGCCACACCGAAAAGGACATTCAGGACGCGCTCGAGCGCGTTTCGCAGAACCGCACCACGCTCGTGATAGCGCACCGGCTCTCCACGATCGTCGGCGCGGACGAGATCATCGTCCTCGATCAGGGCCGCATCGTCGAGCGCGGCACACATCCGGCGCTGCTGGCGCAGGGCGGCTTTTACGCCAGCATGTGGAGCCGCCAGCGCGAGGCCGAGGAGGCCCGCGAGAAGCTCGCGCTTGTTGGAGAGCCGCCTGTTGTGGCCGAGCGCGTTCAGGTGGCGGAGGATGACCGGCGAGAGGACAAGCCGATCCCGCTCGACGCTGTGCAGTAATATAATACCAAGCTTCACCGGCTCCGACCCATACGAACCGTCATTGCCGGGCTTGACCCACGGCTGTCCGGTACGTTTTGTGCTTGAAGCGGCGCACGGCGTTGATTCTACTCGGTTCCAGAAGGTTACGAATCGTCTGGACACG
>DASUPI010000028.1:0-4766 GCA_036281135.1 Rhodoplanes sp.
GCTTTTCCCAACGCGGCTCAAGCCGTCCTCCCCCGTGAAACGGGGGAGGGGAACCATGCGAAGCATGGTGGAGGGGGCTTGACCCGGCGGTCCACGCGCCCCCTCCCGCTTCGCTGCGCTCAGCTCCCCCGCTTGCGGGAGAGGGTTGAGGGGCATGGCGCCACATGGATTCACCGGGTTTCGGCGCTTCGCGCCGGCCCGGTGATGACGATGAAGATAAGCCGGCATTTGCGCTATCGCCCACGCCCGTGCCCGCAATCTCACGCCGCCTGCCTCTGTCCCCGGCGCGCGGTCAGCGCGAGCGACAGCATCGCCGCCACGAATACAAAGACGAGCGCCACCTCGTTCACCATCGGCCAGCCGAATTTCGCCAAGAGCTGGCCGGAGGAGAACGAGCCGATCGCCATCGAGCCGAAGATGAGGAAGTCGTTCACCGCCTGCACCTTGTTGCGCTCCTCCGGCCGGTGGCACTGCGTCACCATCGCGGTCGCACCGATGAAGGAAAAATTCCAGCCGAAGCCGAGCAGGATCAGCGCCGCCCAGAAACGCGCCACGCTCGTCCCGGACAGGCCGGCAAGCGCGGACGCCCCGATCAGCGCCAGCCCGAACGCGACCATGCGACCGGCGCCGAAGCTTGCGATCAGCGCGCCGGCGAAGAAGCTCGGCGCATACATCGCCATCACGTGCCATTGCAGACCGAGAGCGGCGTCGTCGACCGTGTGACTGCAGTCGATCATCGCGACCGGCGCTGAAGTCATCAGCAGGTTCATCATGGCGTAGCTCGCGACCGCGCAGATCACCGCGGCGATCAGCCGGGGCTGGCGGAAGATCTGCGCGAGCGGCCGGCCCCCGCTTGCGCTCGCAGCCCGCGGCGCGCGGGAAAGCGAACGAGCGTGAGCACGAGGCCGGCGAGGATCGCGACCGCGGCCTGCGCGAGATAGCTCGCGGCGAACAGGAATTGCGGAAGGACGTCCTTGGTCAGGATGATGAGTTGCGGGCCGAAAATGCCGGCGAGCACGCCCCCCGTGAGACGAAGGAGATCGCCTTTGGCTTGAACGCCTCGCTCGCGGTGTCGGCCGCCGCGAAGCGGTACGACTGATGCGCCGCGGCGTAAAGCCCGCCGAACGCGGTCCCGAGACACAGAAGCGCAAACGAGCCGAAGATCACCGCGGCCGCGCAGACGAGCCCCGCCAGCATGCCGCACAGGGCGCCCGCCTCGAAAGCGGGAAGCCGCCCATAGCGCCTGGCGATCGCTCCGACGGGAAGCGTTCCGATCCACAGGCCAATCACATAGGTGCTCACCGGAACCGTGGCGTACGCCCTGTCGGGCGCGAGCACGGTCCCGATGATTCCGGCGCTGCCGACGATCACCGTCGTGTTCGCCCCGGCGAGCGCCTGCGCGCAGGCGAGCACGAGCGCATTGCGGCGCGCGAGCCGGTCGTCCGTGATTGGCTCGATCGCGCGTTCGGCAATGGCGGACATGCAGGCTCCTTCGGGGGGAGACGTATAGCCTCCCCGCTGCGGCCGGCGATAGGGAATTGTCCTAGCGGGCAAAATGGTGTCGCGCCGTCGTGTATCGCGGTCATTCCGCAAGCCGAGCGAAACGAGGCTGTCCGGAATCCATAGCCCCTGTCGGTGAGTATGGATTCCGGGCTCGCGGGCTTCGCCCGCGCCCCGGAATGACCGGAGACATACTCAATGCTAGTCGAAATGGCTGAAGGAGCGACGGGCGAAAACGAGCGGGCGTCCGTCCGTTCCGATAAACTCCGCCCTCCCCTCGCCCGTCTCGATCGCGCCGATCTCGCTGACCGCGACGCCCGCCGCGGCCGCCTCGGCGATCAGCGCGCCGAGATTGTCCGCCGCGACCGTTGCGACGATCTCGTAATCGTCGCCGCCGGTGAGCAGGTCTGCGAGCAGCGCGGGTTCGGCCGCGACCGCGCGGCGCGCCCCATCCGACAGCGGCACGCGCGCAGCATCGATCACGGCATCGACGCCTGAGGCGGCGCAGAGCTTGGCGAGGTCGCCGGCAAGCCCGTCCGACACGTCCATGCCGCCGGAGGCATGGCGGCGGAAAATCTCGGCGACGGCGTTGCGCGGCTGCGGCAGGCGGTAGCGCGCGATCAGCGCGTCGCGCATCGCGGGGTCGAGACGCCAGCGCGCCGCTGCGTTCGGGTCGCGCCGCAGTTTGAGGCCGAGCACGGCGTCGCCGATCATGCCGGTCACCACGACGCGGTCGCCCGGCCGCGCGCCGCTGCGCCTGATCATGGTCCCGTGCGGCACCGCGCCGAAGGCCGCGACCGAGACCATGATCGGGCCGGGGGTGCGGTCCGTATCGCCGCCGAACAGCGGGCAGGCGTAGCGTTCGGCGTCCTCCTTGAGGCCGCGCGCGAAAGCGGCGAGCCAGTCCTCGCCGATCTCCTTGGGCAGCGCGAGCGAAAGCAGGAATCCGAGCGGCCTTGCTCCCTTGGCGGCAAGATCGGAGAGATTCACCCGCAGCGCCTTCTGCGCGACCGTGCCGGGCGGATCGTCGGGGAGGAAATGCACGCCGCCGACGATCGCGTCGGCCTTCAGGACGAGGTCGCACCCCGCCGGCGGAATGAGGATCGCGGCGTCGTCGGTGAGCCCGAACGCGCCCGGATCGGTCGCGATCGGGCGGAAATGGCGCGCGATCAGCCGGTCCTCGCCCGACCCCGTTTCATCGCCATGTCCAGTCATGCTTGCGCCTGTCCGTTGTTGGTCGAATAGTTTGGCATCGTCATTCCGGAAGCCGAGCGAAGCTCGGCTTCCGGAATCCATAGCCCTTGTCTGTGAGTATAGATTCCGGGCTCGCCGCTGCGCGGCGCCCCGGAATGACCAGAGCGATCAAGCGACAACGGTATTACATAATCTGCATTCGAGGCAGTATTCGTTCAGGCGCCCCGCCGGCTTCGGTGCTCGGTTCCAACACATGGCCCATCCCGAACCCGCAGAACCGTCCGCGCCGGCGATCGTCTGGTTCCGCGACGATCTGCGCATCGCCGACAACCTCGCGCTTGCGGCGGCGGCCGGGTCGGGGCGGCCGGTCATCGCCCTGTTCGTGCTGGACGAGGAGAGCCCGGGCTTGCGCCCGCGCGGCGGGGCGAGCCGCTGGTGGCTTGCGGGATCGCTGCGCGCGCTCGATCGCTCCTTGCGCGAGCGCGGTCTCGCGCTGACGCTGCGGCGTGGCCCTGCCGCGCGCGTGATCGCCGAGCTCACGGGCGAGAGCGGCGCGGCGGCGGTGTATTGGAACCGGCGCTACGAGCCCGCGGGCGCAGCGGTCGACCAAGCGGTCGCGGCCGACATTTCCGCCCGCGGCGTCGCGGTGCAGACCTTCCAGGCCTCGCTCCTGTTCGAGCCGCAAGCCGTGCAGACCCGGTCCGGCGCGCCCTTTGCCGTGTTCACGCCGTTCCTGCGCCATGTGCTCGCGCTTGACGAACCGCGCACGCCCCTGCCTGCCCCCGCGCGGATCAGGAGCGCCGCCGGCGTCGCCTCGGAGCGTCTCGACGACTGGGCGCTCGAACCGAGCGGGCCGGACTGGGCGGCGAAATTCAACGAGCACTGGACGCGCGGCGAAGCGGCGGCATGCGAGAAGCTTGCGGCCTTCGCCGACGGTGCGCTCGCCGACTATGCCGCGCTGCGCGACCGGCCGGGCGGGCCGCACACGTCCCGGCTCTCGCCGCATCTGCGCTTCGGGGAGATCAGCCCGTTCCAGCTCTGGCACGCGGTCAGGCATGCGCGCGAAGCCGCGGCCCCGCGCTCGATCGCCGCCTCCGCCGACAAGTTCGTCTCCGAGCTCGTCTGGCGCGAATTCTGCCATCACCTGCTCTGGCACCATCCCGATCTCGCCGTCCGCAATTTTCAGCCGCGCTTCGACGACTTCCCGTGGCGCAGCGACGACGCCGCGCTGAAAGCGTGGCGGCGCGGGGAGACCGGCTATCCGATCGTTGACGCCGGCATGCGCGAATTGTGGGCGACCGGCTGGATGCACAACCGTGTGCGCCTGGTCGCGGCGTCGTTCCTGATCAAGCATCTCCTGATCGACTGGCGCGACGGCGAGCGCTGGTTCTGGGACACGCTCCTCGACGCCGATCCCGCCAACAATCCCGCGAACTGGCAGTGGGTCGCGGGCTCCGGCGCGGACGCCGCGCCCTATTTCCGCATCTTCAATCCGGTGCTGCAGGGGGCCAAATTCGATGCGGCGGGAGAGTATGTGCGGCGCTGGATTCCCGAGCTTTCCGGGCTGCCGGCCGATGCGATTCATGCGCCGTTCGAGGCCCCGCCCGCCATCCTTGCCGCCGCCGGGGTGACGCTCGGGGAGACCTATCCAGCGCCGATCGTGGATCACAAAGTCGCGCGCAAACGGGCGCTCGCCGCCTTCGAAAGGATCAGGGAGCGCACGCGCTGAGCCCAGTTCCTCTCTGCACGTCAGAAGCGATCGAGCGGCGTGGCATCCGCCCCCCGCTGCGCGGGGAGGATGAATGAGCAAACCGCCCCGATCGTACGCGAAGACGGGCGGTCAGGAGCTTTGCAGTCTGATGCCGCGCTTGTCGGCCCTTCCCGTCCCCGATAGGTTCAGCCTCAACGCAACGCTCCGATCGACAGGTTTCCCCATGCAAGTCTGCGACGGCATTGTCGGCGCCATCGGGCGCACGCCGCTGATCAAGCTCAAGCGCGCCTCGGAGGCGACCGGATGCACGATCCTCGGCAAGGCCGAGTTCATGAATCCGGGCCAGTCGGTGAAGGACCGC
>DASUPI010000029.1:0-12013 GCA_036281135.1 Rhodoplanes sp.
CTTTTCCGGCTTCTGCGCCTCGGCGCCCTTCGGCAGCTTGATCGTCAACACGCCCTTCTCGAAACTCGCCTGGATCTTGTCCTCGTCGATTCCCTCGGGGAGTTCGAACGAGCGCTGGAACGAGCCGAACCGCCGCTCCGAGAGATAGTAGTCCTTTTCCTTCTCCTCCTTTTCTTCTTTTTTCTCGCCCCTGATCGTCAGCACGCCGTTCGCAAGCTTCACGTCGATATTGCTTGCGTCGATCCCCGGCAACTCGGCGGTGATCTCGTATTCCTTCTCCCGTTCACAGACATCGACCGCGGGCGCCTTCCCCCAGCCTTCCTCGAACGGCCAAGCCGGCCGAACATCGAGCATCGATCGGCCGGTCGGACGCCACAGACCAAGCCCGCGGCCAAAATCCTCGAACATGCGATCGACCTGCCGGCGCAGCGACTCGAACGGCTCCCATTCGCGCGGCGCTTTCCGCTCCGGGGTCTGTTCTTCCTTCTTGAGTGCGATGTTGCTTTTGCCTTCAGCCATGGCACTTCTCCTCTTCGCCCCCCGACATGCAAGTCCGTACCGTAAAGACGTTAGGCCAGCGTGACCGCCGACCATTGAGGACGATCAAAAAAACGCCGCGCCCCGACCGGGTTCCTCCGTCCACGCGCACAGCAATCGCAATCGAGGATCCCTTGAAATCACCTCCGCCTGAAAGGGGGAGAGCCTGCCCCCGACTTCATCGTGGGTCGGCGAGCGGCAGTTCGCCGGGAGGGGGTCGGAGGCGGCTTGCGACCCTCCGCGGACCGCCTGCAGCGGTCCGACCCTCCCCTTTCAAGGGAGGGTGAAGTCATATGCGATTGCCCTGCGTGGCCGCTGCGTTCAGCCTTTGATGCAGATGACCGGCGTAACCATGGCGACGCGTCGGGCGAGGCCCGCGTGTTCGGCCGCCTCCACCACCGCGCCCACGTCCTTGTAGGCGCCCGGCGCTTCTTCGGCGACGCCGCGGCTGGACGGGCTGCGGATGATGATTCCCTGCGCCGCCAGATCGTCGACGACCTTGCGGCCGCTCCATCGCTTGAGCGCCGCATGCCGGGACATTGCGCGCCCGGCGCCGTGGCACGCCGAGGAAAACGCCTTCTCCTCGCTCGCCGCAGTTCCGACGAGCACATAGGAGGCGGTGCCCATGCTGCCGCCGATCAGGACCGGCTGGCCGATCGAGCGAAGCGGCTCCGGGAGGCTCGGATGGCCGGGACCGAACGCGCGCGTCGCCCCTTTGCGATGCACGTAAAGATCGCGCGCGCGGCCGTTGACGACATGGGTTTCCGCCTTGCAGGTATTGTGCGAGACGTCGAACAGAAGATCGAGCCGCGCCTCCGGGAAGAATCGCCGCACCGCCTTCCGGGCGAAATGGCCGAGAATTTCGCGATTGGCGAGAGCGCAATTAATCGCCGCGCGCATCGCCCCGAGATAGCGTTCCCCGAGTTCGGACCGGATCGGCGCGCAGGCGAGATCGCGATCGGGCAGCGCGATGCCGAGGTCGCCGGCGGCGACCGCCATCTCCTTGAGGAATTCGCTGCCGATCTGGTGGCCGAGGCCGCGCGAGCCGCAATGGATCGTCACCAATATGTCGTTTGCGGCGAGCCCGAACGCATCGGCCGCGGCGGCATCGAAAATCTCGGCCACGACCTGCACTTCGAGGTAGTGATTGCCCGAGCCGAGCGTCCCCATCTCGCGGTGCTGCCGGCGCTTCGCGCGCGCCGAGACGCAGTCCGGCCGCGCGCCTTGCATCGTCCCGCCTTCCTCGATACGGGCGAGGTCGGCCGGCTCGCCTAACCCGCGCTCGATCGCCCAGGCGGCGCCGCCCGCGAGCATCCGGTCCATCTCGACGTCGTCGAGCGTGATCGCCCCTTCGCTGCCGACCCCCGCGGGGATGTCGCGATAGAGCTGGTCCGCCAAGCCTTTCTGCACGGGCGCAAGGTCGCGGGCAGTGAGCCCGGTGAGCATCGTGCGCACGCCGCAGGAAATGTCGAAGCCGACGCCGCCCGCCGAGACGACCCCGCCCTCGCCGGGGTCGAATGCCGCCACGCCGCCGATGGGGAAGCCATAGCCCCAATGCGCGTCCGGCATCGCATAGGACGCCTTCACGATGCCGGGGAGCCGCGCGACATTGGCCGCCTGCTCGTAGACCTTGTCGTCCATCGCGCGGATGAGGTCCTCATCCGCAAAGATGACGGCCGGCACGCGCATGCCGGCCACCGGCTCGATCCGCCATGCGGTCTCGTCAACCCGGGTGAACCGAGCCGGATCCATGACCCGTCAGGCGGTCAGACGTCGATGACGCATCCGGCCGACCAATGTCCGCTCGCATCGCGCGCCACCCGAAGCTCGGTCATGGTCGCGGCCTTCGGCTCGCAGGCGGGAGCGTGACGCGGCTGGATGCTCTCGCCCCACGCCGTCCCGTACAGACGCCGCCCCCTGATGCTCACCGAGAACCGCCCGAACAGCATGCGGCGCGCCGCCATCTCGTAAATGATCGCATCGAGCCATTCGACCAGAAGCAGTTCGTTGTCGGGCGCCTCGCAAACGACCGTGACCGCGATTTTCGGCACGACGGGCACCTCGGTCACGACGGCCGCGAGCGCGAGCGCCGCCTGCTCGAACGCCTCTTCGAGGCTCGGGCCGTAGCCGCGCACGCCGATATCGGCCCCATGCGCGAAGTGCTCCCAGCCGAGACCCCCGACGGGACTCTTCAGGGTCATCTCTTCGGCATGCATGCTCGCCAAGTTCACCATAATTTGTTCTCCGTCGCCGCAATGGGCTGTCGCGCCGAGTGGCCTCTCCGCCCGGCGCTGCCTCGGTCGTTTGCACATTCCACCGCGAGCTTCGTCGTCCAGCTCTGCGGGATTCCCTGCGCCTCAGGAGGAGGCCGCTCGATCGATGCCCCGCGACAAGCCGGCGATCGGCTTCGCGCTGTCGGACATCATTTGCTGGCCCAACGACCAGAAGTCCTTGCATTGCGCGGTGAAAGTCTCGAACTGTCTGCGGGCGAACCGCGTCCACACGCCGATCATCTCGGGCAGCGACTTCGAGGCCGCGAGTTCTCCCGCCAGGTCGAGGCTCGCCGTCAGATTCACGCGAAACGCCTCGATCATCTTGGTGTGCAGGCCGGCCGTATCTTCGACCGCCTTGGAAGAGCTCTTCTCCACGACCTCGCTCATCGCTTCGGTGTTCGCCCGGAGCCGCTCATAGACGTCCTTGATCTGCTCGAGGCTCGACACGGCAGTTTGCTTGACCCCTTCGGGAATATCGATGTGTGGGGCGTGCATCGGCGTATCGGCGCCGACATCCGTCTGCTCTGCGTTCATGTTCAACCTCCATGCGCCAGCGCGCGCCAGCCGCGTCGGCACGTATTTCAAGCGTGCAGCCGCTTCAAAGCCTTGCGATTGGTTAAAACTATACGCCTGCAAGTTGGCACTGAGATGGCGGCTGCCGTCTCGAGCTGCGTCAGCGTCCGCGAAATCGTTTCGATCGTGAGGCCGAGATAGTCGGCGATATCCTGGCGGGACATCGGCAGGTCGATCGCGTCGGCCTTCGCCATGCGCTCCGCCATTTCGAGGAGGAAGCAGGCGACGCGCTCCTGCGCGCTGCGGATCAGGAGAAGCATATGCTCCTGTACGCGCCGCAGTTCCTGCGCAGTCAGCGTCCACAGCAGATGCGCGACCTTGTGGTCGTTATCGGCCAACGCGATCAGCGCGCTCCGCTTGATCACGAGCATCGTCGACTTGCCGATGGCCTCCGCCGAGCAGTGGTGGACGTCGCCAACGCCGAGCCCGAAGACTTCGCCGGGCAAATAGAATGCGCCGATCTGACGCCGCCCGTCGCTCAAAACCTTGTAGGTGCGCGCCGCTCCCGCCGCGACCTGATAGACGTAGTCGGCCGGCTCGCCCTCTCCGAAGATCTCCTCGTTGCGCACATAGGATACCGGCACGCCCATGGAGGCGAGCGAACTCGGGCTTGTCCGGTTCCGATCCAGAGCAGGCCACCGGCGCAATGGCTCGGTCGGATGGCTCAGGCTGATGGTCTGTGCATTTTGCATCAGCATGGCTTAGGCTCCGCCGCAAGGACCACGACCATAAAGACAAGTTATGGACGCGGAGCCGTCGCGGAAACTCGTGTTGTGTCCCTAAGTAAATCCCCGGAGGTGCGCTGCTTGGCGACCAGATCGGGAGCATCATAGATGTCCGGCTTCGAGCTCCGCTCGTCCCGAACGGACTTTACGCCGCCGCTTGAGGATGTTGCGCCGGGGATCAACCGCGCCTTCTGGTATGTGACTGGCGTCGCCCTTGCGATGGCCGGCTTCACGGTCCACCTGCTCGTCTCCTCCCTCACCATCGCCGAAGCCGACCTGGTCTTCATGGTGCCAGCCATCCTGGTGGCCGGAGCGCTGGGCGGACTGGGACCGGGGCTCTTGGCGACGGGCGTCTGCATCGCCCTGCACCTCGTGCCGCCTTTCGGTTCGGCGACCTATTCCGGTTCGGCTCTCATCACCGCCGGCGCTTTCGCCGTGATGGGGGTCGGCATGGCGCTGTTTGGCGAACGGCTGCGCCTCACCCGTCTACACGCCGCGGCGCGCAGCCGGGACCTATTGGCGCGGGAAGCGCACCTGCAGTCGCTGCTCGCGACCGTTCCCGGCGCCGTCGTCATCGTCGACGAAGCGGGCGTCATCCGCTCCTTCAGCGGCGCCGCCGAGCGGCTGTTCGGCTATTCCGCGGCGGAGGCGATCGGGCAGAATGTGCGGATGCTGATGCCCTCGCCCGACCGCGAGGCGCATGACGGCTATATTCGCCGCTACCTGCAGTCGGGCGAGCCGCACATCATCGGCGTCGGACGCGTCGCGGTGGGCGAGCGCAAGGACGGCTCGACCTTTCCGATCGCCCTTTCGGTCGCCGAAATGAACTCCAACGGCCGCCGACTCTTCACCGGCTATATCCGCGACCTCACCGAGCGGCAGGAAACCGAGGAGCGCATGGAGCAGCTCCAGTCCGAACTCGTCCATATTTCGCGGCTGACCGCGATGGGCGAGATGGCCTCGGCGCTCGCCCACGAGCTCAACCAGCCGCTCTCGGCGATCGCCAATTATCTCACCGGATCGCGCCGCCTGCTCGCCGAGGCGTCGGAGGAGAATGTCCGCCTCGTGCGCACGGCGATCGATGCGGCCGTCGATCAATCGCTGCGCGCGGGCCAGATCATCCGCCGCTTGCGCGATTTCGTCGCCCATCGCGAGCCGGAGAAGCGGATCGAGAGCCTGCGAAAGCTGATCGAGGAAACGAGCGCGCTCGCCCTGGTGGGTGCGAAGGAGCTCGGCATCCGGGTGCGCCTGCGCTTCGAGCCGGCGATCGACCGGGTGATCGTCGACAAGGTGCAGATCCAACAGGTCCTGGTCAATCTGATGCGCAACGCCGTCGAGGCGATGGAGAGCTCGGATCGCCGCGAACTGACCGTCACCACCGGGCTCGGCCAGGACGGCGTCGCGCTCGTGGAGGTCGCCGACACCGGTTGTGGAATCGCCCGTGAAATGGCCGACCACCTGTTTCTGCCCTTCGCCACCACCAAGCCGCACGGCATGGGGATCGGCCTCTCGATCTCGCGGACCATCATCGAGGGCCATGAGGGGCGTATCTGGGCGGACGCCAACCCTGGCGGAGGCAAGGCTTTTCGGTTTACATTGCCGGCCTTGGTGGACGAGGAGCTCGGCGATGTCGGCTGACCCGGTAGTTCATGTCATCGACGATGACGAAGCGGTCCGCCGGTCGCTGGAGTTCCTGTTGCACAGCGCGCGGTTTAAGACCCGGACCTACGAGACGGCGCTCGCTTTCCTCAACGCGCTGCCGGACATTCCGTCCGGCTGCATCGTGACCGACGTGAAGATGCCGGAGATGAGCGGCGTCGAGCTGTTGCGCCATTTGCGGCAGAAGAACCTGCGCATGCCGGTCATCATCATCACCGGGCATGCCGACGTGCCGATGGCGGTCGAAGCGATGAAGAGCGGCGCCGCCGATTTCCTGGAGAAGCCGTTCGACGACGAGGTGCTGCTCAGCGCGGTAAGATCGGCGCTCGCCGCGGTCGAGAACGCGTCGCACCGCGAGATCGAGCGAGCGGAGCTGCAACAGCGCTTCGCCACCCTGTCGCGGCGCGAGCACGAAGTGCTGGACGGGCTGGTCGCAGGCAAACCGAACAAGACCATCGCATTCGATCTCGGCATCAGCCCGCGGACGGTCGAGATTTACCGCGCCAATGTCATGACCAAGATGCGCGCGGTCAGCCTTTCCGAACTGGTGCGCATGACCTTGATCGCCGGCTTCCCGCCCGATCAAGCGTCCGTGAGGCGATCGGCAATCTGATCACGCACATGATGCTTTTTTGAGCGGCGTCAAAGCTCTTGCGCGCCCTTGTCGTTTGCTGGCCGCGCACAGCCTGGCCGGCGGTCGCGGGTGCGGGGCGGAACGATGTTCGGACCGCCGCTGCGCGGGTTACGCGATCGATGTCGTCCAGGCCCGAGACATGGCATGGCGCGGGACGAACAAAGCGCAGGTCTGACACCGACGATCCTCGTGGTCGAAGATGACGATAGCCTACGCCATTCCCTGCGGTTTTCGCTTGCGGTCGAGGGCTTTGCCGTTCGCACTTATGCGAAGGCGAGCGAACTGCTGGGCGCCGCCGAGCTGCCCGATCGCGGCTGCCTCGTGGTCGACTACAATCTTCCCGACATGACCGGGCTCGATCTCGTCGCGCAGCTCCGCAACCGGCAAGTCGCGCTGCCGGCGATCCTCATCACGACAAATCCGAGCGGAATCGTGCGGCGGCGCGCCGAGGAGGCCGGGGTGCCGATGATCGAGAAACCGCTGCTCGACGACAGCCTCATCAACGGCATCCTGGCGGTGCTGACGCGGTTGACCGATCACGCTTCGCCCTGAGGGCCGCTTCCCGAGCGCTCGCGCACAATCCCGAATGTCGAGAAGACCGTGATCTCGCATCACGGCGGGCCGAACACCCCGCGCAGCCGGATGACGCCCCAGACGATCGGGTTCCATTTCCGCCACACGCTCGCCGCCTCTTTGGACAGAACGCCGCTCACGACTTCCGGCGGCGCGCCGAAAGCCTCCGGCATGCGCTTGGAGAGGTCGGAGTCGCCGAGCACGTTCCAGCGCGATGCGCCTCCCATCATCGGCGATGAAATCGCGTAGACGACCCGGCTGATGCGGGTCTCGCGAACGGGAAACGAGCACATCGGACATGGTTCCACGATCGTATAGAGCGTGCAGCCTTGCAGATTCGTGCTCCCTGTCGCTCGCTGGGCCTGCGAAATGGCGAGGATTTCCGCGTGCCGGGTCACGTCGCCGTCGCGGGTGACCTGATTGGTCGTCTCCGAGATGACGACGTCGTCCCGGCAGATCATCGCCGCGAACGGCAATTCACCCGCCTTCCCCGCCGCCCTGGACAGTTCGAGACATCTCCGCATCATGCGCGTGTCGACCGTCTCGGTCGCGGTTCGGTCCATCGAAGCGGCATCCCCGTCGAGGGCTCCGCCGCGCGCGGCCGCCCCGCCGAACGGCCGGACGGCGCGCTGCCAGAACAGTCGGGACCACCCGCCCAATCGCGGACTGAACGTGCGAAAGCGATCCAGCCCTTTGAATTGAGGCGATCCTAGATACGATCTGATACGATGATTCACCGACAATAGACGCTCCACCTTCTCCTCGTGGCGGCTGTTCCCCACTCGACGGACGTAGATTATCGCATTTCCGGCGGAGATCCCCCCGGCCTCCCGCGGGCTTTAACGATCGTCCGCGGCCCGGCACATTGACGAAGTGGAACGATCAACTTAGTGACGCAGAAGTTTAATTGTCATACGCAGGACCTCTTGCAGTCGTCATCATAGGAAAAACCACGATCATGGATCAATGGGCAGACGGCGCCGCTGGTGTACTGGTTAATCAAGGCGGCGCGCTGGGACGCCGAAGCGCGCCGCACGGCCGGTTCCGCCGGTTGTTGCGCGCGACGATCCACTTCCTGTCCTATCATTTCATCTTGCGTCGACAATCGACCCGGGTCACGCGCGCCGCCGGCTTGCGCCTGACGGTCCGTCCGACGGTGTTCCACCCGCGCTATTTCCTCAGCAGCGAGTGTTTCGCCGAATTCATCGACGGGCTCGATCTGAGCGGCAAATGCGTGGTCGATGTCGGAACCGGGTCGGGCATCCTGGCGCTTGCCGCGGCACGCGCGGGCGCCGACTATGTCGTGGCCGCCGACATCAACCCGAATGCGGCTCTTACCGCCGGCGAGAACGCGCGCGCCAACGGCTTCCCCGCGGTGAGCGGCGTGTGCTCGAACCTTCTCGCGGCCTTTGCGCCGCGCCCGTTGTTCGACGTCGTCCTGTCGAGCCCGCCGAAACATGCGGGCGAACCGCGCGACCTCGCCGATCGCGGCTGGCACGCCGGCCCGAGCTACCGCGACATCGCGGCGCTGTTCGAGCAGGCGCGCGCGCGGCTGAAGCCGGGCGGGCGGATTTACGTCATGGTCTCCTCGGACTCCGATCTCAATCTCCTCGGCCGGCTGATCGACGAGGCAGGGCTCCATGCCCGCCTCTTGTCAGAGCGCTCGATTCTGATCGAGTCGCTCATTATCTATGAGCTGACCGCGTCCTGACCCCGGCAACGCAAACTGGCTGCAAATTTCGGTATTGGCTGGCCTCGACCAAGCCGTAGGGAACGGGCGCCGCGCGCCGCCTCAGGTTTTGCGAACCATTACAAGAACAGAGATCAGAATGACTCGATCCCCCGCTTCGCCTCCTCCCAATCCGCTCCTTGCCGGGCTTGCGGGACGCTGTCCGCGCTGCGGTGAGGGGCGGCTGTTCCAGGGCTTTCTCACCGTGGCTCCGAAATGCGAGGTTTGCGGCCTCGATTACGGCTTCATCGATGCGGGCGATGGACCGGCCTTTTTCGTCATGACGTTTTCGGGCTTCGTCGTGGTCGCGGCGGCGCTCATCGTCGAGGTGATGTACCAGCCGCCCTTCTGGGTCCACGCCGCGCTCTGGTTGCCGCTTATCCTGATCACCACGCTCGTCCCGATCCGCCCGCTCAAGGGCCTTCTGATCGCACTCCAGTATCGGCACAAGGCCGCGGAGCAGCAGTTCCGCTCCGATCGCGGCGCATGAAGGCGGTCGAGCCGCATCGCGCGGAGCGCCGCGGCCCACTTCTGCCCGGCCTGGTGGCGCTCGCCGCTTTCCTCGTCCTGCTCGGACTGGGCACCTGGCAGCTGCAGCGCAAGGCGTGGAAGGACGGCCTGATCGCGACGCTGACCGAGCGGCTCGCCGCCCCGCCCGTGCCGCTGCCGGACCGTGCACAATGGCCGCAGCTCGCGCGCGACGATTTCGAGTTCCGCCGCGTCATCTTTCCGGCCGAGTTCCTGCACGACCGCGAAGCGCTGGTCTATTCGGTCGTATCGAGTCTGCGGGCGAACGCTCCGACCGGCCCCGGCTTTTCCGTGTTCACGCCGGCCCGGCTCCAAAACGGCGGAATCATCATGGTGAACCGCGGATTCGTGCCGGAGGCGCTGCGCGATGCCAAGACGCGCGCCGAGGGAGAGAGCGCGGGGGCCGTCGAGCTCGTCGGCGTCATCCGCTGGCCGGATGCTCCGTCGATCTTCGCGCCCGCCCCGGAACCGGCCCGGAACCTGTGGTTCGCCCGCGATTCCACGGCGATCGCCGCCGCCAAGGGCCTCGACGCAGCCCCGTTCTATGTCGATCTGGAAGCGCCCACGCCCCCCGGGGGATGGCCTCAGCCGGCCCGCCTGCGGCCGAACCTACCGAACAACCATCTGCAATATGTGGTCACGTGGTACGGCCTTGCCGCCGCGCTTCTGGCCGTGTTCGTCGCATGGGCGATCCGGCGACGCCGATCGGACGCGAGCTGTACCGCGGCGATCGGTCGATGCGAGACCGCCTGCAAAGCTTACCGGCGTCGGACCTCAATAGTCTCGCAGAAGCCGCTCGAGGTAATCGAGCTCGAGCTGCGGCCGCAACGGATCGGCAAAGCGGCGGCGGAGCTCCTCGAGAATGCGTCGCGCCCGTTGGACATCGATTTCTCCGGGCACCTTGACCGTGGTGTCGTCGCCGTAATCGCGGCCGCGCAACGGCCGGCCGAGCGGATCGGTATCCTGCTGCGCGCGCCCTTGGCCCATGCGGCCCGGCTGGTAGGGCCCGGGCCCCTGCCCCATCTGCTGCTGCAATTGCTGGGCGAGGCCCTGCGCACCCCGGCGCAGCGCATCGAGCGCGCGGCCCTGACTGTCGACAGCGCCGTCGGCATCGTTCCCGCCGAGCGAATCGGCCGCGTCGCCCATCGACTCGTCGGCGCGGCCGAGCGGATCGCCCTGCTGGCCTTGCTGGCCCTGCTGGCCGTCCTGCGGCTGGCCCAAACCGCGCTGGCGCAGCTGCTCCATCAACTGCTTGAGCTGGTCGCGCAGCGCCTGCTGATTCTGCTGCAGCTCGCCGAATCCCTGCGGGTCGCCCGGCTGGTCGCCTTGCGGACCTTGTTGGCCCTGGCGCTGCTGGCCGCGCTGGCCGCGCCGCTGGTCCTGGCCCTGCTGGAAGGTGCGGTCGCGCAGCTGCTGCTGGCGGCGGATCATGTTGCCGAGCTCGTCAAGCGCCGACATCATATCGTCGTCGCCGTCGCCGGGCATGCCGGGCCGCGCCATCTGCAGGTTTTCGAGCATCGACTGCAGCTGTTCGAGCAGCGCGCGCGCGGCGTCCTTTGCGCCGGAGCGGGCAAGCTGTTCCAGCCGATCGAGCATGCTGCGCAGGTCCTGCGACCGCAACTGGCGCGCATTCGGATCGAGCGGGCGGGCGAGCTGCGGGTTCTTGCGCATTTCCTCCGCGAGCGCCTGCAGGAACTTGTCGAGCGCGGCGCGCAGCTCATTCATCAGCTGCTTGATTTCCTCCTCGCTCGCGCCGCGTTCGAGCGCCTGACGCAGCCGCTCCTGCGCCGCGCGGAGCTGCGCCTCGGCGTCCGACACATTGCCGTCCTCGAGCTGGGTCGCGAGCGCCCACAGCTCCTTGACGACCGCGCGCAGATCGTCATCCGACTTGGCGCGGGCGAGCTGCCAATAGATCGAGCGCAGGCCGACATAGACGCCCGTCTCGGGCGTGTACTGCTCGGGCGCCATCGCCAGCGCATCGAGCGCGATCGTCACGCGGTCGCGCGCGTCGGCGTCGAGCGCGAGCTCCCGCCGCTGCTCGATCAGGGCGCGTGCCAGCGGCTTGACGAAGATCCGCTCCGGCAGGCGCAGTTCGAACGGGACGCTCCGCCCCTCGTTCTTCGCCTCGTCGCGGGCGACCAAGGTCATGATCACCTCGGCGCCGGCCCAGGGATTCTCGGTGAGATCCTTGGTGGTCTGACCGACGCCGTTCTTGGTCCGCGTCTGCGGAAGCACGAGGGAAAAGTCCGGCGTCTCGAACAAGGCGCGCCGCGCCGCGGCCGGCTTTGCCGCCTTCGGCACAAAGGTGGCGCGCGCTTCGACGATTCCGTAATCGTCCTCCAGCCGGTAGGAGAGCTGGAGCGCGCCGCGCGCCTGTTCCTCGGGATCTTTCGCGAGCGCGATCGTCGGCGCATGGTCGGGAACGGCGTTGAACGCCCAGACGAGGTCATGGCCGACGCCGCGCAGCGCAGCCTTCCCGTCCTCATTGATCGTGAACCGGCGCTCGTCGGCGCCGGCGGGCGTTCTTGCCTGCGG
This sequence comes from Rhodoplanes sp., assembly GCA_036281135.1. Classification (GTDB taxonomy): domain Bacteria; phylum Pseudomonadota; class Alphaproteobacteria; order Rhizobiales; family Xanthobacteraceae; genus Rhodoplanes. The sequence continues at coordinate 11,767 of DASUPI010000029.1, forward strand.
ATCGCCGCCGGTCTCTGCGAGGCCGCCCGACACGACGACATCGAACCTCGTGTCCCCGCTCGCGCGCACGACCAGCACGCTGCCGGCCGGAACCGACAGAGGCGCTCCGGCGTGAGACGACGCGGCCTCGCCCGGACGCACGCCCGGCAGCATCACCGGCGGCCGGCCGGTATAGACCGGAGGCGACACCCACGCATCCAGACGGAAGGCGACCGGCGTCACCACGCCCTGCCAGTCGAACGCGGCG
>DASUPI010000030.1:0-5237 GCA_036281135.1 Rhodoplanes sp.
TAGTCGCGCAGCGGTCCGCCGCGATCCGCGTGGCCGATCACGCTCACGATCCCATCCACATATGCCGCAAATCGCGATTCGCTATTATCCGAAATCCGGCGGCTCATCTCGGCCTCCTCTCGCCGAAGCACGACCGCCGCCGGCTTCGCGCGGCACGCCGTGTATGCAGATGGGCAGGAAGGGATCGCGCACGCCCAGCCATGCCTCGGCTCCGGGAAAGCAAGCCAAAGAAAACGTCTCGGTGCCGGCCGCCAGATCCGCTGACAGTGCTGTCGAACATGTAGTTCCAGATCGGCCTGGAGATGCCATATCCACGCCATGCGGCACGGTTCGTAAGCCGATCTTCCGACCGACCGGATTCTCACCGCGTGCTCGACGCAGGGCCGTATCCGCTGCTTACGTCCACGCTGCTGCCGCTTCGAGCAAGGCCGCGGATGGCGGCGGCGCTTGGTCGGGATGAGGCTCGGGGGCGAGGTACCAGGCGCCGGTGTTGTCGTCGATTAGACGCCGGCCGCTGATCCAGTAGCAGAGCCTGAAGCGCACGATGGCACGGTGCGGTACGTCTGTGTAAGCGGCCCACCGCACCATCTCCGGATGCGCCACATCGTGGCTGGCCCGTCGCAATCGAACGTCGAGTTCGGTGCACGCAGGATCTGCGGCCAAGGAGTATTGAAGGGTGACCCCTTCGATTTCAGGCGCAGTGCGGACCACGAGATCGAAGCGGTCGGCGGTACCGTCTGGTCGACCGGTGACCTCTGCTTGGACCACATCGATCTCGCGGCAAGGGAACCCGAACCGGTAGTTGGCGCCATAGTCGCTATCGTAGAGCACAGTGCCCTCGCCGCTCTCGTAAGAGAACCAGACGATCAGGAGGTCGGCGTCGGAAGGCACGACGAGCGGCGCAGAAAGCATAGAACCCTGTCCGGTCAAGTCCACGTCGGGGAACGGGATGATGCCGGCCGGCGAGCGAAGTGTGACGTCGAGCGGCGGCGCGCCGTCGCGGAAATACACGTGGGCGGTCACGGGCCGGTCGGGATCGCCGAAACGGTAGGCTTTGCCCGCCGGCACGATGCGGTGCGGATCGTAGCGCAGCAAAAGCGGTTCGCCCGGACGAAGGTCGCCCGCGACGAGCTCATGGAAGTCGCAGGTAAAGATGATTTCCGCGGGCTTTCCGGCCTGCACCCGTTGCCGCATGACGATGATCTCCAACCGCGCTCGCTGGAGCAAGGACCTGCTTCCGGTCAGTCCTACAGCACGTCGACCGTGACATCCGCCGCCCTGTCGAACACTTTCACGACGGTTGTCATCAGGCGCCCGTCCCACCTGTAGGCGTCTTCCCGGGCGCCGTCGAGCGCGTCGGCGGACGCGACAGCGCGAAGCCCCCTCCCATCGATAGTGACGGCTGTCGGCCGCGCCGTCGCCAACGCCCGGATGAGATAGTACGGTTCGGTAGGCGTGTAACCGTCGTGAAGGCGCTGCACGCGAATGCTCGTCCCGCCCGGCACATTGGTACGGCTGATCCGTGTGGTGCGAAAGGCACTCTCCATCTCCGCGCGGGTGCTGATGCCGTCGTCCTGGTAGAGCAAATGGTCTCCGTCCGGGCCGGGATAGATGCAGATCTCGAGCGGATTTTCGGTCAGCTCTCCGACGTACTGTTCAGGGCGCGAGCGAAGCGGGACGATCGCGCCTGCGCGCACGAATACCGGAACCCGGTCGAGCGCTGCGTCGACGTCCGACAGGACCTGCCCGCCCGCGATCGGCGCCGCTGGCATCGCGGCGTCTTCGAACACGAACCAGTCGCTGCCGGCCGGCAGATAGACATCCCGCATTGTCGACGCGCCGGTCGCGGCCGCCGGGAACAGGATCGGCGCCACCAGGATGTCCTTGCCGACGAAGAACTGATCGTCCAGGTGCGTATAGATCGACGGATCGTCCGGATCGTTCAAGAACAACGCGCGGGCGATCGGCATGCCCGTCTGCGTCCATTCGTACATGGCGTCGTAGTAGATTTGGAGCATCCGGTAGCGTCGCTCGATGCAAGCGCGACAGATGCGTTCCACTGGGTCGCCGAAAGCATAGACTTCTTGATACGCCTTGTCGTAGCCGATGTAGTGATTGCGGAACCAGGGGAGAAACGAGCCCGCCTGTATCCAGCGGACGAACAGCTCGGAATCGGTGACGCCACCAATCACTCGACCATCGCGGACGACCGAAGACGTGGTGGTGCCGTCGGGGACGGGGCCAGTTGCGAAGCCACCCACATCGGAGCCCGATATCGGTACGCCGGAAAGACCGAGGGCGAGAACTTGCGGAATCGTGATTCTGAGGAAGTCCCAGCTCGACGCGTTGTCCCCCGTCCACAGGGCCGCGTATCGCTGCAGACCGGCAAACCCGCCGCGTGCCAGAATGAAGGGGCGCGTCTCCGGCCTTTGGGAGAGCAACGCCGCATGCGTCGCCTTCAGCAGGAACATCGGGTAGGTGTTGTGGCAGACGCCGTGCGGCACATAGGTGCAACCGTCGTGGGTCATCAGGTCGAGCGGCAGTGTGCTCTCTGGGGTGTCGGCGGACACCGCTGCGGACGGGCACATCATGTCCTGCCAGATCATGTCGATGCCCAGCTCCCGGATCAGGTGCGCGTACAGCCGTCCCCAGACCGCCTGCACCTCGGCGCGGCCGAGGTCCGGGTAGTTCATCCGACCGCCGAGCGGGGTCACGCCGTCGCGGTTCGGCACCAGCGGCGGATAGCGATAGGGGTTGAAACCGCGGTCGGCGCCATAGGAGACCATGGCCGAGAACAACCCTGCGCCCGGCTCGCGACCGGCTCGAACGTCGTGCAGCAGGCATCCGGCTTCCAACAGCTCCCGCCGTTGCTCGAAGGGCGTCATTTCGCCGCCTTCGTCCAGCGGATTGTCGGTGATCAACGGCGTAACGATGGTCGCGCACTTGAACCCCGCGGCGCGCAGGTTCGCCAGCATTCCGGCGGCGTCCGGAAACTTTGTCTCGCTGTGGGTGAAGACACGGTAATTGTCCTGGAAATCGATGTCGATGTGCAGGCCATCCAGCGGGATCCGCGCCTCGCGGTAGGCTTGTGCAACGCTTTCTAGGCGTGCGCGATCGTAATAACCGTAGCAGCCCTGATGGAAGCCGAACACATACCGCGGCGGCATCGCACTCCGCCCCGTCAGTCTGGTGAACTGGTGAAGAATGTCCGCGACGCGATCCCCGACGAAAACGTAGTAGTCGAGCTCGCCGTAAAGAGCGCCGAAGATGTACCGGTCGGAGCCATCTGCGGCCGTTCCGTCACCGATATCGAAGTACGACTGCGACGCGTTGTCGAGGAACAGCCCGTAGCAGTACGGGGATCCGGCATAGGCGCCAGCTGGCGCGCGATTGATCTCGATCAGCAGTGGAATCGAGGCGTAGAGCGGCTCTGCCGCATTCAATGGCCCGCCCTCGTTGCCGGGGGGGACGGGCGAGCGGGCGTAAATGAAGTTATCGAAGTTGAAGTTTGTCATCCCGCCGGTCTTCAGCAGCCGGGACCCAGCCTTCTCGCCGAAGCCACAGTAAACAGCGCCGGCGGGCCGGGCCTTGATATCCGCAATGCCGTGTTGCCCAGGGCGGTAGACGAGATTGCGACCGGGCTGATCGGCACAGATCAGCTGTTCATTCCTGTAGACACGCAGTGCGTAGGATCGCAGGTCCACCTCGAAACGCATCACGCCGGCATCGACGAGCAGCCGCTGCGTCGAGCATTCGATGACCCGCGCGTCCACCGGACCCAGCCGCCGATCGACCACCGCGTGAGAAGTCTCGGTCACCATCAGATCCGGCCGCGGGTTGAATCGCACCCGTAGGCACGTCGACGACAGGACGGAGAGCCCGATCACGAGCGGTGCGTCTCGGAGCTTCAGCAGAAAATCTTCTGGCCCTGTGTCGACTGACGCGATTGGGCCAACGGGAATCCATGGATTGACATCGGGCCGGAATTCATCGATGCCCACAAACGAGATCGTCATCGCGATTTTCCCCATGACGCCACGTCAGTATGGCATCGGACGCGAAGCGGTGAAATCTGCGATGCTCGCCGATGTCCGGAATCGCCAGATCACCGGTTTTCAAGTTCGAAAAAGGGTACTCCCGTGACAGCCGGCGTCCAACTCTGGCGCGATTTCGGATGACGCTGGCAGGGCTTGGTCGCGGTCCGACGCAGGAGGAGCCGGCATCGCATGCCGCGATGACAACTTGTTCAGTCGAATCGCCAACTTCCAGGCATTCACATCGCTGCCCGTCGTGCGGTGAAAGGCACGCGAGCGGATTGATCGCGTGTGATCATGCGCTGACCCGAGGACAGGACGGGCGCGCCGATGCGACCAGGGCCGATCGATTGGGATCAGTGTGGCATCGGGATAATACGCAGGCGCGTAAAGCGCGAGCGCAACGGCTCGGCCGCGCCCTCACGCCATTCGATCGTTCGCCAAGCCCGCTTCGGCAGGCTGAGCGCAAGCGCCTTGACCGAGACCGGCCGATGCCTTTCGTCGCGCCGCATCAGCTTCGGCGGTCGTCCGCGACCCGACCATGCCTTCGCCGGCAACGGCCAGGCACCGGGCGGCCACACGGTGGTCGTCGACAGAATGCCGGCTGCATAGGTCAGGCCCAGCGCTGTGATTCCAGCCCGCAGCTCGCTGTTGTTGCCATAGTCTTCACCCTCCACACTAGGTCAACCCGATCCAGAGCCGCGCCTTCGAACTCCTCGCCATCAACCCGGATCGTACCCAGTAACCCGCCCCTCGCCTTCGATAAACGAGTGCGAGATCAATGACTTATCTTTTTGAAAGAAGGAAGTTCGGATTAGCTGCCTTGGTTGACGCGCCACGCACCAACGCTCTATAGGCGGGCTATGTCCCTGCCGCTCGGCTTCGTCCCGCCATGCCTGCCCACCAAAGCATCGCACCCGCCATCGGGCGAGCTATGGCTGCACGAAATCAAGCACGATGGCTTCCGCGTCATCGCGCGTAAGGACGGCAACCACGTGCGGCTGTACAGCCGCTCCGGCAATGACCTGACCGGGCGCTTCCCGCTCATCGTCGAGGCGATCGCGGCCTTAAGCTCGCGAACCCTCATCCTCGACGGCGAAGCGGTCGCCCTCGACGACGACGGGCGCGCAAATTTCGACCGGCTGCGCCATCGGCGGCAAGATGAGGCCGTGTTCCTCTACGCCTTCGACCTGATCGAGCTCA
>DASUPI010000031.1:0-2564 GCA_036281135.1 Rhodoplanes sp.
CGGCCGAGCAAAGCTTTCGCGCCGACTGCAGAGAAAACGCCGAGCGGGCCGCAGCCCGGTCCGAATGAACACGACTATGCGCTCATGTTCGTCCGCCTCGGCGCATTCGCCAATGGTCGGGGCGATCCTGAGCGGGCGGTCGCAGTATTCCGTCGGGCGCTTGCGCTGGTTCCCGATCTTGCCGAGGCGCATAACGGGCTCGGAAGCGTCCTGCTCACGCAGGGCAAGCGCGCGGAGGCGGCGATCCACCTCGAGCGGGCGCTCGCTCTCGCGCCGGAGCTGTACGAGACCTATGGCGACGTGCTCGCCACGTTCTTCCAGCTCGTCCCGGCAATTGGCGACGCCGTCACGCGGGCGGCGCAGGCCTGGCCGACGCGGCTCGACGCTGCAGCGCTGCTCGGACCCGCAGGCCTCGGCGCGCTCGCGGACAATGCGTTCCTGCGCCGGCTGCTCGAGTCGCACACCGTGTGCGACCTCGCCTTCGAGCGCTTCCTCACCGCGCTTCGCCCGCTGCTCGCGGCGGTCGCGGAGCGCAGCGAACCCGCCGGCGAGGCGGACGCGCCTCTGCTCGGCCTAGCCTGCGCGCTCGCGCGCCAGTGTTTTCTCAATGATTACGTGTTCGCGCTGACGCGCGATGAGGCGCAGCAGGCCGACCGCTTGCGACAAGCGGTGATCGCCGAGCTCGATGCGTCGCGGCCGGTTGCGCCGCTGCGGCTCGCCGCGCTCGCAAGCTATGTCCCGCTCGGCGATCTGCCGAGCGCCGATCGTCTGCTCGGGCCGGACTGGCCCGCTCCGCTCGCCGGCGTCATCGCCCAGCAGATCGCCGAGCCGCGGCGCGAACGCGAGTTCGAGAGCGCGATCCCGCGCCTCACCGAGATCGCGGACGCCACCTCGGCCGCGGTGCGGCGGCAATACGAGGAAAGCCCCTATCCGCGCTGGGTCGAGCCGGCTTCGCAGCCGCCGCAGGAAACGGTGCGCGCCTATCTGCGCCGACGCTTTCCTTCCGCCATGCTTCCCGGCGGCGAGGGCGGCTGCGACATGCTCATCGCCGGCTGCGGCACGGGACGGCATCCGGTCGAAGTCGCGCGCCGGTTCTCCAATGTGCGTATCCTCGCGCTCGATCTCAGCGGCAAGAGCCTGGCTTATGCGCTGCGCAAGTCGCGCGAACTCGGGCTCGCGCAGATCGATTACGCCCAGGCCGACATCCTCGAACTCGGAACGCTCGAACGCCGGTTCGACGCGATCGACGCCGGCGGCGTGCTGCACCATCTCGCCGATCCGTTCGCCGGCTGGCGCATTCTGTGGTCGCGCCTGCGCGAAGGCGGGGCGATGCGCGTTGCGCTTTACAGCGCGCGCGCGCGGCGCGACATCGACGCGGCGCGGAGCTTCGTGGCCGAGCGCGGTTTTGCGCCGACCCCGGACGACATTCGCCGCTGCCGCGAGGAGCTGCTCGCAACCCCGCTGCGCACCGTGGCGCAGCGTTACGATTTCTTCAGCACGAGCGAATGCCGCGACCTGCTCTTCCACGTCCAGGAACAGGGCCTGACGCTGCCGGCGATCAAGGATTTTCTCACGGCCGCAGGCGCCCGCATGATCGGCTTCGAGCTGCCGCAGGGGACGGGCGAGGCGTATCGGACGCGCTTTCCCGACGATCCCGCGATGACCGATCTCGATCACTGGCACGCGTTCGAGCAGGACCATCCCGACACGTTCGCCGCCATGTACCAGTTCTGGATCGCCAAGAACTGAGCTCTTGTTTGCGGCTCACGCCGCGCGCGCCGGATTTGAACACACCTCTCCCCGCGGGGGAGCGGTCGGCAAACATCGAGCATCGCGAGATGCGAGCCGGGTGGGGACCTGTCCTCTTCAAGGCTCGCGCCCCCTCGCCCGGATCCCTCGCTGCGCTCGGAATCCGACCTCTCCCCGCGGGGAGAGGTGTTTTGGATTCCATGTATCATTGGTCCGGCGAGCATGACCGGGCCCGCGTGTCTTGACCTCTCTCGGTGGGGAGAGGTGCTATGGATTCCGTGTATCATTGGTCTGCCACGAGCACGACTACCGCGATGTCTTATACATCCAAGCTTCACCGGCTCCGACCCATACGAACCGTCATTGCCGGGCTTGACCCGGCAATCCATCTTTCTGAAATGGCAGTGCTTTTCAAAGATGGATACGCGGGCTTGACCCACGGCTGTCCGGTTCATGTATTTCCCCAGTTGAGGTCCAATTGACGGGAGTCGATTTGCGGGGGGGATTGGATCTGGCGCAAGCGGGTGGCGTCTTTTCGGTGCATGAGATTGGCGCGCACGAGTTGAACGAGTTCGAGAAATCCCTGCTGTGCTTTGGTCATCTTGTGCAGGAGGTGGAGGAGCACGAATGCGATCAGCGCTACCGCGATCTGAATGCGCACGGCGTTCTCGGAGCGCCGATGAAATGGGTGATTCTCAGCATCTGTTTCATCAGGCGGAAGAACAGCTCGATCAGCCAGCGCCGCTTGTAGAGATCGGCGATCTCCTGGGCGGGCGCGTCGAGATCGTTGGTGAGGATGCGCAAAGGCTTGCCGG
>DASUPI010000032.1:0-12918 GCA_036281135.1 Rhodoplanes sp.
GCACCGGCACGAAGGGAAAGGCCGACGCCGCGATATCGACGGCCGACGTAAAGGGCGCTTCGAGAACGAGCTTGCCGACCGGCCGCTCGACCGCCAGCGCGACCGCCGGCCCGGTGCCGAGCGACACGCCCCAGAGCACGATGCGGTCGGCGGCGTAGCGCGCGACCGCGAAGGCATAGGCCGCCGCGGCGTCGCGCAGCAGGCCCTGCTCGCTCGGCCAGCCGGTCGAGCCGAAATAGCCGCGATAGGAAAGCGCGACGAGCCCCATGCCATCGGCGACGAGCCGTTCGAACCGCGCGACGCGCCAGGCGAGCACTTCGCCATTGCCATGGAAGAAGATGACGACCGGCCGCCCCGGCCGCGGCGGAACATGCCAGGCGACCACGGTCTCGCCGTCGCTCGTTGCGAGCGCGACTTCCTCCGCGGCCGGAAATCCGGCGGCGGCCGGCGAGATGCGAGCCACCGGCGGCGGCTGGTACATGAATTGGCGCTGCAAGAGATAGAGCACCGCCACCAGGACGGCATAGCCGGCGAGAGCGAATGAAAGCCATTTCAGCAGCGTCATGCCCATTGGTAGCACGCGGCAGGCGGCGGTGGATGTCAGAGGCGCTCGGCTCTCACCGGAAGAGCGGGCGACGCCGCCTCAGTCCCGACGATCACGGCCGTGGCGCAGGTCCTTCGATCGCCTTTTCGGCACTCAGCAGGGCGATCAGGCGCTCGGCGACCGTGACATTGCCTTGCGGACTCCAATGGCCGTCATTGGGAATAGTGTCGGCGTCGTCCATGCTGGCGTAGGGAACGTTCTCGGCGCGCAGATGCGGCTCGAGCGCCGGATCGCGTCGCTGCAGCCCGACCACGAATTTCGCGCCGTGGGATACGACATAGTCGCGCATCATGGTGACGAGCTGCGCCGTCGGGTCGGGCACGACCACCGGCGGATGGCGGACCCGCAGGTAAATCTCGATGCCGAGGCGAACCAGCGCCGAGCGTTCGGCCAGCGCGTTGTTGTAATAGTACCAAGTGTGGTTGCGCGGCACCGGCATGCCGCGGAATTCCCAGCGGCCGTCGGTCTCGGCGAGGTACGGCTTGAGCGTGTGGCCGTGAACCGAGTTGGTGGAATTGTCGTGATGGTCGTTGTCGACGCACACGATGAGAACCACCACGCTTGGCTCGAGGCGCGGCCACAGCCGCCGCATCAGCAGAAACGACTGGTCGGTGCCGTAGGCGGCGACGCCCGCATTGACGATCCTGACACCGGGCAATTCGTCCCGCAGCCGATCGGTGAAGCGCTCCCCGTCCTTGACGCCGGCGCCGTAAACGAACGAATCGCCGATGACGAGGATCGTCGGCTTCGTGGTGGGTTCCACCTCGATATCGCGCAGACCGAGGCTGTTGATCTTGATCGTGTCGCTCGCGACCTTGTGGGCGATGGGAATCCAGCCGAGCTCCGCATCATGCTCATAGGGCAGCCGATAGGACTCGGGGACGAGGCGCAGGTCGCGGAAATCGGCGATGCGCAGAAAAAGCTCCAGCCCGACCGCGCACAAGAGCACGATGCCGGCCTGGAGCGCGACCGCTCGCACGAACGACCCGCGGCGGCGCGGGCGGGCTGCGGTCCCGGTTGGAGCAGGTTTGGCGCCTTCGCTCGACATGTCAGCGATGGAACTGCGAAACCGATTCGACGCCGCGGCCCGCCCTCCTACAGCGACTTGCCGATCTCCTCGGTCATCTTCTTCGCGTCGCCGAGGATCATCATGGTGTTGTCGCGGTAGAACAGCGGGTTGTCGATGCCGGCATAGCCGGAGGCGAGCGAGCGCTTGTTGAACATCACCGTGCCCGCCTTCCACACCTGCAGCACCGGCATGCCGTAGATCGGCGACTTCGGATCTTCTTCCGCCGCAGGATTGGTGACGTCGTTCGCGCCGATCACATAGGCGACGTCGGCCTGCGAGAACTCGTTGTTGATGTCCTCGAGTTCGAACACCTCGTCGTAGGGGACGTTCGCCTCGGCGAGCAGCACGTTCATGTGGCCCGGCATGCGGCCCGCGACCGGGTGGATCGCGTATTTGACCTCCACGCCTTCCGCCTTCAACCGATCGGCCATTTCGCGCAGCGCATGCTGCGCCTGCGCGACCGCCATGCCGTAGCCGGGCACGATGATGACCTTGCCGGCGTTCTTCATGATGAAGGCGGCGTCCTCCGCCGAGCCGAGCTTGACCGGCCGCGTCTCGCCGCCGGTGACAGGACCCGCCACCTCGCCGCCGAAGCCGCCGAGGATCACCGCAATGAACGACCGGTTCATCCCCTTGCACATGATGTAGGAGAGGATCGCGCCGGAGGAGCCGACCAGCGCGCCGGTGATGATCAGCGCCGAATTGCCGAGCGTGAAGCCGATGCCGGCCGCGGCCCAGCCCGAATACGAGTTCAGCATCGAGATCACGACCGGCATATCGGCGCCGCCGATCGGAATGATGATCAGCACGCCGAACGTGAACGAGGCGACCGCGAGCAGCCAGAACGCGGTATAGCTCTCGCTCCGCGCGAACCAGACCACGAGCAGGACGATCAGGACGGCGAGGCCGAGATTGATGGCGTGGCGGGCAGGCAGCATGATCGGCGCGCCGCTCATGCGTCCGGACAGCTTGAGGAACGCGATCACCGAGCCGGTGAAGGTGATGGCGCCGATCGCCGTGCCGATCGACATCTCGACCATACTCGCGCCGTGAATATGGCCTACCGTGCCGATGCTGAAGGCGCTCGGCGCATAGAGCGCGCCCGCCGCCACCAGCACCGCGGCCATGCCGACCAGCGAATGGAACGCCGCGACCAGCTCCGGCATGCTCGTCATCGGAACACGCCGCGCGATGGTCGCCCCGATCCCGCCGCCGACCGCAAGCCCCAGGATGACCAGCACCCACGCCCCGATCCCTGCCGGCGGACTGAGCGCGAGGGTCGTCAGGACGGCGATCACCATCCCGACCATGCCGAACTGATTGCCGCGCTGGCTCGATTCAGGGCTCGACAGCCCGCGCAACGCCAAAATGAAGAGCACGCCCGCGACGAGATAAAACACCCCGGCAATATTGGCGTTCATGTCAGTTCGTCCCCGTTCCAATCAGGTGCAGGCGTGCAGCTCCGCCCGGGCGCCCGCCCGCATGCTCGGCCGCCTGGCGAAGGAGCAACGGCTTACTTCTTCTTCTTCTGGTACATCGACAACATGCGCTGGGTGACCAGGAAGCCGCCAAAGATGTTCACCGACGCGAACACGAGCGCGATGAAGCCGAGGAAACGGGCGAACCCGGTGCCGCTGCCGACCAACGGCACGCCGACGGCCAGCAACGCGCCGACCACGATCACCGAGGAGATCGCGTTGGTCACCGACATCAGCGGCGTGTGCAGCGCCGGCGTCACCGACCACACCACGTAATAGCCGACGAAGACCGCCAGCACGAAGATCGAAAGCCGGAATACGAACGGGTCGACCGCGACGTGTTCCATGTCAACTCTCCTTCAAAACCGCGCCATGCTCCCTCTCCCCGTTCGAGGGGAAAGGGTCGGGCTGAGAGGCATGCGGCGGACCGAGCCCCGGGAAAGCCCCCTCACCCGGACCGCTCCGCGGTCCGACCTTCCCCCGCTTGCCGGGAGAGGTGAATCGCCTACGCCGCCGACTCATTGTTACGCCGCGGTCTTCGGCGCAAAATTGGGATGAACGACCGAGCCGTCGCGGGTGAGCGCAGTGGCTTTGAGGATTTCGTCGTCCCAGTTCAGGTTGAGCTGTTTGGTCTTCTTGTCGATCAGAACATCGAGGAACGTATAGAGATTCTTGGCGTAGAGCGCCGAGGCGGAGGCCGCGATGCGACCGGGCACGTTGAGATAGCCCACGATCTTGACGCCGCCCGCATCCACCACTTCGCCCGGCTTCGCGAGTTCGCAATTGCCGCCGCGCTCGACCGCGAGGTCGACGATCACCGAACCCGGCTTCATCGAATGCACCATTTCCGCGGAAATGAGTCTCGGCGCCGGGCGGCCGGGGATCAGCGCCGTCGTGATCACCACGTCCTGCTTCTTGATGTGCTCGGCGACGAGGGCGGCCTGCTTCGCCTGGTACTCCTTCGACATTTCCTTGGCATAGCCGCCGGCGGTCTCCGCCTGCTTGAACTCGTCGTCCATCACGGCGATGAACTTCGCGCCCAGGCTCTCGACTTGTTCCTTCGACGCCGGACGCACGTCGGTTGCGGTGACGATCGCGCCGAGCCGCCGCGCCGTCGCGATCGCCTGAAGGCCGGCGACGCCCGCCCCCATCACGAAGACCTTGGTGGCCGGCACCGTGCCCGCCGCGGTCATCATCATCGGCAGCGCCCGCCCGTATTCCGCCGCGCCATCGATCACCGCGCGGTAGCCGGCAAGGTTGGCCTGGCTCGACAGCACGTCCATCGATTGCGCCCGCGAGATCCGCGGCATCAGCTCCATCGCAAAGGCGATCACGCCCGCCCGCGCGAGCGCCTGGAGCGCCGCCTCATGGCCATACGGATCCATGATCGCGATGACCAGCGCGCCCTTCTTGTAGGCGGTAAGCTCCATCTCGTTCGGCCGGCGGACCTTCAGCACGATGTCGGCGTCGCGCACCGCGTCGCGCGAAATCACCGCCCCGGCTGCCTCGTAGTCGGCGTCCGGGATCCCCGATTTCACCCCGGCGCCGGGCTCCACGAGCACCTCCGCCCCAAGCGCCTTCATCTTCTTGACGGTCTCGGGCGTGGCCGACACGCGCGGCTCGCCAGACTCGGCTTCCGCACAGATAGCAATTTTCATGGATATCTCCTGCCCAGGGCGAACGGCGAGCGGACTGTCCCGTCGCCGCGGGCGCTTCTCAGGTCAAGAACCAGGCCATCAGAGCGAGGGTGATGACGCTTGCCGCCACGCCCCATTTGATCAGCTGAATGAAGCTCCGGTAGGTCCCCACGTGCTGAGCGTAGTCATTCCCCGACGCGGTTTCGTATTCCAGCGCGCTGTTCTCGGCCATTCTGTTCCCCACGCTTGCGGCACTGCAACCGCGCGCGGGCTTAGCGCAATTGTGTCTTCAGGGCAACGGAAAGCGCGCCGCCGGGCGATTTTGCCGCCCTTCGGGCGGAAAGGACAACGCGCTCCATGGAATGCAGGCTGGACGCCTCCGCGCGCGTAAGAGCGCGGTAGCCGCCATCCGCCTGCAACGACGGCTCGCCGTGGAAGATGCGTCGAGCGCAGACCCGCGCGTTCACCTTCGACACGAAGGGCGCGATAGCGGCATCCCCGAACCGCGCGTTCGTGCTTTTAGGAACCTCGGCCGCCGGCCTACCCTTGCCACCACATCGTTTCACGCAAGATGTCGACGACGGTAATCACACCCAGCAATTCATCTTTGACCACCGGGACGCGGTGCAGGCGATTCTGCGCGAGGATTTGGCAAACTTCCTGCACTATCATGTCGGGATCGACCTCGATGCAGGGTTTTGTCATTACCTCGCCGACGGTCATGGTCTCCGGATTCTTGCCATAGGCCGCCACTTTATAAACGATATCGGCGTTGGTGACGATCCCGTAGGCGTCTCCCGCGCCGCTGGGTTCCACCATCAGACCGCGCAAGTGTTTTTCGGCCATCACCTGCATGGCCTCGGCCACCGACGCCGAAGCCGAAATCGTAATTACCGGCGTCGTCATTACTTCTTTTGCAGTTTGCATAATTCAGCTCCTTTGACGGGCCCAGCCGCCTTGCTTTACCACCACTTCCCCTTGCGCAGAATGTCGGTCACCGAGACAATGCCGAGCAGCTCATCTTTAATGACCGGAGCGCGGTGGATGTGATTGTTGGCAAATAACCGGGCGGCGTTTTCAACCGTCATTTCAGGATTAAGGGCGATACACGGCTTGGTCATGATATCGCTCACCTTCAAAGCTTTTGGGTCTTCGCCGAAAGCAATCACTTTGTAGGCAATATCGGTTTCCGTCAGAATGCCATAGGCCTTCTCTGAGCCGCGCGGTTTGATGATCAGAGAATGAATCTTTTTCTGGCGCATCAGCCCGATGGCCTCAGAAACCAGGGCCGACGCCGCTATCGTGACCACCTCGGTGATCATGATATCTTTTACTTTGAACACGGTTCACCTCCAGGGGTTACCCTATCAAGGACATTGTTGGGTGGAGCAAATCGGACTTTGCTCCAAGGCATCCTGTTCGATCTTGCAAACGTCAGAGGGTGGCCCCGCCGTCGACGCCGATCACCTGGCCGGACACATAGCGGGCCTCATCGGAGGCCAACCACACGAAGCAGTTCGCGATATCATCCGGTTTGCCAAAACGGCCCATGGCGATGCGCTCCAACATCTTATCGACCACGGCGTCAGGAATGCCGGCGGTCATCCGGGTTTCGATGAAACCGGGCGCCACTGCGTTGGCCCGAATGCCCTTGCGGCCGAGTTCGCGTGCCCACACTTTGGTCATGCCCACCACGCCAGCCTTGCTGGCCACATAGTTGGTCTGACCATAGTTGCCGTAAGGCGCCACCAATGACGAGGTGCTCAAGATGACCCCGCTGCCCTGGGCAATCATGGTCGGCACCACCGCCTGCGCGCAATTGAACACGCCTTTCAGATTGATCGAAATGACCAGGTCGAAATTCTGCTCGGTCATCTTGACCAATTGAGCGTCGCGAATGGTGCCTGCATTATTGACCAGCACGTCGATCCGTCCGCCAAAGTGGTCCAAGGTGGCCTTAACCATCGCATCGACCGACGGCCGGTTGGCGACGTCAACCTTGACCGCCAAGGCCTTGCCACCCATGGCTCCGATCTCGTCCACCACGGTCTGGGCTTCGTCGAGATCGACATCGACGACAACGACCTTGGCGCCCTCCTCGGCGAAGCGGATGGCCGTGGCGCGACCAATGCCGCGCCCCGAGCCGGTGACAATCGCAACTCTGTCTTTCAGACGCATAATCCACTCCTCCGGGATCTAAAGAGCAATAAAGGAAGGCTTCGTGGGTCGCTCCCCTTGCTCGTAAACACACGTTCAGCCGCCCAGTCCGAGAAAGGCGCAGCCGTCGTCATCATCTTCGAGGCGCTATTGTACGGTTTGGCGGCGTAGCTCATTGCAACCACCGGATTGATCAAGGACACCGTGGTGGCGTGTTTGCGCGTCCGGCCGCGAGCCTCCAGCGGGTCGGCGTCACCGAGGACAGCGCGATGCTCCGCGTTCTCCAGCACCTTCCGGATGCATGGATGCACGAACTCGCGGCGATTCCAGCGTGCTCGTGCTCGGCCATTTTATTCTCCACGCCGCCATGCAACCGCGCGCGGCTTAGCGCAATTTGTCTCTTCAGGGCGACGGAAGGGCGCCCGGTGAGCGCCGGATTGCGGCAGACTCGCGAGAGAGTCCTTGCGGAAGATCAAGAATGCGCGGGGGACTCCGCCAAACCCACCGAAGCGAGCGCGGCCGCCTGGCGCTCGGCGACCCGGCTGACCGAGAAATGTTCGATCGCTTCGTTGAACAGGCGATGATAATTCAGCCGCGCCTCGAGATGCAGAAAGACGCCGCCGAGGCCGATGGCCGCGCGGTCCATGAACACGAATTCCTGCGGCACCCGCACCGGTCCCTTCTCTTTCAGCGCCCGGTGCACCGAGAAAGCCTCGCGGCGACCATATTCGGCCGGCTTCACCCCGTCGGCGATGGTGCGTTCGCGATCCTCAATAACGGGCCCGAAGATGAAGCGCGCCCAGATATTGAGGATGTCGATCAGCTCGTTGGTGAGCCCCTTGAAGCCCCAGGCTTCGTAGGCCTGCACGACCAGGCTGCGATCATTGTTCTGCAGGCCATGGTAGAGGTCGACCACCCCGCCGACGAACTTTGCCGGAAAGATGCGAATGCAGCCGTAATCGAGCAGATTGATGCCGGCAGGCTCGCCCGCCTCCGAGAACACGGTGTAGTTGCCGAGATGCGGGTCGCCGTGGATAACCCCGTAACGGCTGAACGGGTGCCACCAGGCGCGGTAGAGGGCGCTCGCGAGCTGGTTGCGGACCTCGATCGGCTCCCGCTTGAAGGCGAGCAGTCGCTTGCCCTCGAGCCAATCGAGCGTCAGAAGCCGCTTGGTCGACAGCTCGGGCCAGGCCGCCGGGACGCGGATGACGGAGATCGGGGCGAGCATCGCCCGGTACAGCGCGACATGCTTGGCCTCGCGCTCGTAGTCGAGTTCCTCGCGTACGCGGGCCGCGATCTCCTTTGCGATCTCGGTCGTGTCGATCGCCGGGTCCATGCGGCGGTGGATGGCGAACAGCCAGCCGAGTTGCTGCAGGTCGGCCTCGACGGCCGACTGCATGTCTGGATACTGGAGCTTGCAGGCGAGCCCCGCACCATTATGGGCGCGTGCACGATGCACTTGGCCGAGCGAGGCGGCCGCGGCCGGCACATGCTCGAAATGAGCGAACTTGGTGGGCCAGTCCGGGCCGAGCTCGGCAGCCATCCGCCGCTTGACGAAGGCCCACCCCATCGGCGGGGCCTCGCTCTGCAGCTTGGTGAGTTCGGCGGCATATTCGGGCGGCAGCAGATCCGGGATTGTCGCCAGGAGCTGAGCGACCTTCATGATGGGCCCTTTGAGCCCGCCGAGCGCCGCAGAGAGTTCCGCCGCGTTCCTGTCGCGATCGAGCTCGGCCCCGAAAAACCGTGTCGCGGCGAGCCGCGCGGCGACCCCGCTCATATTCGCCCCGACCCGCGCAAAACGGCGCGCGCGGGCGGAAAATCGGTTCTTCTCAAGATCGGCCATCGTGACCTAAGGCGAATTCCGGTTGTCTCAGCCCGCGAACCGGATTTCCCGCTCCGTTGCCGGCCTTGCCGATATAGGAGTGAACAACAATCCGCGCCACTCGTTGCCGCGCCGCCGGTCCGAAGAACACGCGACCAATGCTCGAGGCGAGCGCTCGAAATCGGAGAAAAACCTGATCCGGGCCTCGCGACGCCGGCCCTCCCGCGCGCGCATTACGGATGCGGCTGCGGCTCCTGCTCCTGCTCGGTCGGCGCCGGGACCATGGGCTCGACATGCTCCGGCCGGTCGAGCCACGCGACGATCTCCGGCCAGAAGCGGGTGAGCGTGTCGCGCCCCATGAATAGGCCGAGATGGCTCGATGGCGCGATGAGGGTCTTGATCTCGTCGGGGCGCGTCCCGACCATGCTCGCCGCCGACATGACTTGCGGAGGCGCGATGATCTGATCGTCGCGCCCGGCGAGCAGCAGCAGCGGCAACTTGACCTGGGCGAGGTCGATCCGCCGCCCGAGCGCAAAAAAGGTGCCCTGCGCCAGCCGGTTCTCCTTGTAGAGCCACTGCACCACTTCGAGGTAGTAGATGCCCGGCAGATCGACCGTCCAATCGTACCACTTGCGGAATCGCTCGTGCAGTTCGCTCTCCTCGGGCGACAGCGGCGCGGCGGGTTCCGCCTCGGTCTGAAGTTCCCGGCGGATCGCGGCCTTTTCACTCGGGGCAGGCCCCCAGAGATCGAGCATCATTTGCCCGAGCAGCCGCCCGTTCCCCACCTTTAACAGCTCGGCGAACAGGGTTATTGGGGTGCGGTTGGCGAGCCGCGACAGGCCCGAATCGGCGGCCGTGAGGTCGAGCGGCGCGCCTGCGATCACCAGCCGGCGCACCTTCGCGGGGAAGCGGGCCGCGTAGAGCAGCGCCATCCACCCGCCCTGGCACAAGCCGATGAGGTCGACCGGTCCGCCGAACTCGTCTACCGCGACATTGAGGTCGGCGAGCAATGTGTCGATGCCGTAGAGGCGCATCTGCGGCGTCGCCGAGCGCCACTCGACGGCGTGGAGGTTGACCCGTCCCTGCGCCTGCAGAACCTCGATCAGGCTGTGGCCGGGCGCGAAGTCGGCCACCGTGGCCCCGTGCAGGGCATAAGGGGCGCAGATCAGCGTCGGCACGCCGGCCCTGCCGGCAGAAAAATCACGCAGCAGCAGGGTCGGGAGCTCGAGCGCGAGCCTGTTCGGCGTCGCCCATTCCGGTCGCGGGACTTCGGGACGCATGGCGGCGTCCCCCGCCGTCACCCGCGCCATCTGGTGCACGAAGGCGGAGGTCGCCTCGCTTGCGGACATTGCCGCCATCATCGGCCAGAAGAGCGCCGAGCCGAAAGGCAAATGCGCCATGCGCCACCCTTGATTCGATCGGTGTCGGTTCTTCATAACGCTTCGCCACGGCTTCGGTTGTGCGACATTCGTCATCGCGAACAGCGCGCCGCTGCCCGTGGCGGCTGAACGAGCAAGCCTCGGCGCAGCCCAGCGTTCCGACACGAATCTCGCCGGCGCTGCCCGATACGGATTTATGCGCTCCAATCGAGCGCCTCAAGCGCAGTTGCGCGCCCTTTACACAAATCGACCGACCGGAGGCGCGGCTGCCCTAGTGAGGATAATTTAGTTTTCGATCACTGATGTCTCATTCAGCGTCGCATGTACCTGGCGAATCAAGCCAGACATGTCCTGGGCCGAGACAAAAGGAACAGACCTAATGTTTTGGATGTCAGAGGGGTTCTTTACCACGGCAACGACAGGTTTCTTGAGGCCTTCTGCCACGCCTGCCTCGAAAAACACGTTGTTGCTGCCGGCTGCTCCCTCCGGAGGAACG
Source organism: Rhodoplanes sp. (assembly GCA_036281135.1). Classification (GTDB taxonomy): domain Bacteria; phylum Pseudomonadota; class Alphaproteobacteria; order Rhizobiales; family Xanthobacteraceae; genus Rhodoplanes. The sequence continues at coordinate 10,643 of DASUPI010000032.1, forward strand.
ATAAAGACCATCAAATCCGAATCGGTCAACGCAGATTTGACCGCCTCTGCCCAGCGATCACCTGCCCGAAGTTCGGTATCCGGTCTGTTGACCGTGAGGCCTGCATCGTTCAGCGATTTCGTGACTTGATCAGCAAGTTCGCGGTCAACCCATGCGAACGACATGAAAACCGACGGATGTGGTCCCATCACGACGCTCCTTTCACGCGGACGGCCAGTTCATCGATATAGTCATCAAAATCGTCCAGCAGAACAGCGTTGCGGGAGGTGAGACATGCACGACCGCCTTTTTCGGCATCTATCTCCGCCAAAGAGACGCCGTACAGAACGGCGACGATTCGCATGTTGAGAATCCAAGCTGCGCCGATCTCGTTCCAAACCCAGTTTCTCGTCACCGACCACGGAGTCAGTAGCGCCACCAGCTCTTTGCATTTCGGGAGTTCCTCGAAGATGCGCTCTTCAATGCGGTCCCCCTTCTTGACATCAAAAATATCGATGAATGGCTCAGCCCGCGCGTCTTCGCGAACAGCCCGAGCGAGCTGCTTTGCGACCCACCGGTCGTGCCAGCCATGTGAAATAAATACGCGATAGGCCATAGGTCATAGAGATTGTTCCATCCCCTCCAATTCTTCAATCATTCGCTCGATCAGGCCGAGGCCGCCCTGCCAGAAGCCGGGATCGCGGGCATCGAGCCCGAACGGCGCGAGCAGCTCGGCATGCGTCTTGGTCCCGCCAGCGGCGAGCATGGCGAGATAACGCTCAGCGAAGCCCTCATGCGCGTTCTCGTAGACGGCATACAGCGCGTTCACGAGGCAATCGCCGAAGGCGTAGGCGTACACGTAGAACGGCGCGTGGATGAAGTGGCCGATATAGCACCAGAAGGTCTCGTAGCCCGGCTTCAGCTCGATCGCCGGCCCGAGGCTCTCTCCTTGCTCCTTGAGCCAGATTTCGCCGATCCGATCGGCCGTCAGTTCGCCCTCGCGCCGCTCGGTATGGATCATCCGCTCGATGGTGTAGAACGCGATCTGGCGCACCACGGTATTGAGCATGTCCTCGACCTTGGAGGCGAGCATCGCCCGGCGGCGCTTGACGTCCTTGGTCGCGGCGAGCAGGCGCTGGAAGGTGAGCATCTCGCCGAACACGCTCGCGGTTTCCGCAAGCGTGAGCGGGGTCGGCGCCATCAGCGGCCCGTTCGCCGCGGCGAGCACCTGATGCACGCCGTGGCCGAGCTCGTGGGCGAGCGTCATCACGTCGCGCGGCTTGCCCTGATAATTGACGAGCACGTAAGGGTGCGCCGACGGCACGGTCGGGTGCGAAAAGGCGCCCGGCGCCTTGCCCGGGCGCACCGGCGCATCGATCCAGCGATCGGCGAAGAAGCGCTCGGCGATCTCGGCCATGCGCGGGGAGAACGCGCCATAGGCGGCGAGCACGGCCTCGCGCGCCTCCTCCCAGGGAATGGCGCGGCTCGGCGCCCGCGGCAGCGGCGCATTGCGGTCCCAATGCGCGAGGCGGCGCTTGCCGAACCAGCGCGCCTTCAGCGCATAGTAGCGATGCGACAGGCGGGGATAGGCGGCGCGCACCGCCGTCACCAGCGCCTCGACGATCTCGCGCTCGACCCGGTTCGACAGATGGCGGGAATCGGCGATGTCGGCAAAGCCGCGCCAGCGGTCGGAAATCTCCTTGTCCTTGGCAAGCGTGTTGGTGATGAGCGTGAACGTGCGAAGATTCTTCTTGAAGGTCTCCGCCAAAGCGCCCGCCGCCGCCTTGCGGGTTCGCTCCTCTTTGTCTTGCATCAGATTGAGCGTCGGCTCGAGCGGCAGCGATTTCCCGGCGACCTTGAAGCGCAAGCCGGCGATCGTCTCGTCGAACAGCCGGTTCCAGGCCGAATAGCCGGTGACCGATTTCTCGTGGAAGAGCTGCTCGACGCGATCTTCGAGCTGATAGGGCTTCTCCAGGCGGACGACCTCGATGAAGGGGCGGTAATGGGCTAGTTCCGGATCGCCCAGCGCCGCTTCCAGGACGTCATTGTCGATGCGGTTGAGCTCGAGCGTGAAGAACAACAGGTGCAACGATATGGCGGTGAGCTCGTCCTGCACGTCGCCGAAAAACTTGGTGCGCGCCGGATCGGTCGTGTCACCGGCATGAACGAGGCTCGCGAACGACATCAGCCGGCCGATCAGATCGTCAAGCGCCTCGAAACGTTTGATCGCCTCGGTCAACAGCGGTCCCGCATCCGGTTGCTGCGCAAGCTCGAAGAGGCGGCCTTTGTAAGCCGTT
>DASUPI010000033.1:0-2168 GCA_036281135.1 Rhodoplanes sp.
TCACCGTCGCCCTCATCGCGGAGGCGGTGCAACTCGCGACCGAGCCGCTCGTCGTCGACCAGATCGAATGGCACCCGTTCATCGACCAGTCGAAGGTGCGCGCCGCGTGTCGCCGGTACGGCTTGGCGGTGACGGCCTACAACCCCATCGCCCGCGGCCGGATCGCCGGCAACGACGTGCTCGAACGGATCGCGGCGGCGCACGGCAAAACGGCGGCGCAGGTCAGCCTGCGTTTCCTGATCCAGGAGGGCGCGATCGTCATCCCGCGCACCTCGCGGCCCGAACGCCTCGCCGAAAACCTGGCGATCTTCGATTTCGTCCTGAACGAGCAGGAGATGGAAGACATTCGCGCGCTGGCGAATCCGGACGGCCGGATCGTCGACTGGTCCGGTGCGCCGGCTTGGGATGAGCCCGAGCAATGAGCGAATGGCGACGGCGGCTCGCGGCCGGCGATCTGCGGACCACAGGCGATGATCGCCGGCGATAGCGCTCTCGTCCTGTTTTCCGGTGGGCAGGATTCGACCGTCTGCCTCGCCTGGGCGCTTGCGCGCTTTGCGCAGGTCGAGACGGTCGGCTTTTCCTACGGCCAGCGCCATGCGGTCGAACTCGACCAGCGCCCGCGCATCCGCGCCGAGGTCGCGGCGCTCGATCCGCGCTGGGCGCAGCGCCTCGGCGACGATCACGTGCTCAAGCTCGATGCGCTTGCCGCGATCTCGGAGACGGCGCTCACCCGCGACGCGGCGATCACGATCGCCGAGAACGGCCTGCCGACCACCTTCGTGCCCGGCCGCAATCTCGTGTTTCTCACGTTCGCCGGCGCGCTTGCCTATCGGCGCGGCGTCAAGCACCTCGTCGCCGGCATGTGCGAGACCGACTATTCCGGCTATCCCGATTGCCGCGACGACACGCTGAAGGCGATGCAGCTCGCGCTCAATCTCGGCATGGAGCGGCGCTTCGTCGTGCATGCCCCGCTGATGTGGATCGACAAGGCGGCGACCTTCGCGCTGGCGCACGAACTCGGCGGGCAGAGGCTGATCGGCGTGCTTCTCGAACACACCCACACCTGCTATCTGGGCGACCGCTCGCACCGCCATGCCTGGGGCTACGGGTGCGGGGAATGCCCGGCCTGCCGGCTGCGCGCGGACGGCTACGTGAAATGGACCGCATCACGATGAAAGACTGCGCCGAGACGCAAGCGCGCCGCCGCCGCGAGGGACTGCTGTTCCTCATCCTGTTCGGGCTCACCATCCCTGCGGCGAACTATCTGATTCAGCATGTCGGCACGACCTGCGTGCCGCGCGGGCCGTGTCTTATTCCGGTGATGCCCGGCCTCGACGCGCCGTCCGGCGTGCTGATGGTCGGCGCCGCCCTCGTGCTGCGGGATCTGGTGCAGCGGCGGCTCGGCGTCGCCGCGGCGTCGCTCGCCATTCTCGCCGGCGCGGCCCTGTCTGCGCTGCTCGCCCCGCCGGCGCTGGTGATCGCCTCGGCGGTCGCGTTCCTTCTCTCCGAATTTGCCGATCTCGGGGTGTATACGCCGCTCGCCCGTCGCGGGCTCATGCTCGCCGTGATCGTTTCGAGTTTCGCGGGCCTCGTGGTCGATTCCATCGTTTTCCTCTGGCTCGCCTTCGGATCGCTCGATTTCCTTGCCGGCCAGGTGGTCGGCAAGACGTGGATGGTGCTGCTGTCGCTCCCCTTCGTCGCCTGGCTGCGTCGCCGCGACGCGCGCCTCGGCCTTGCGGCTGCGTGAGCGGAACAAGGGGCCAGATCGGCCGAGCGGGGGCGCTGTTACCATGCAGCGCAACAGCGTTCTTGGATCGCGCGCCTGGTCCCCCCGAACGCGCCGCAGGTTGCAATCCTTGCTCCGACTGTACTAGCTTCGGACGGCGTTGGACTTGGGGGAGTCGCTCATGCGAGCCTGGACCCTTGTTATCGCGGCGATGCTGAGCGTAGCGGGCTTCGCCTTCGACAACGCCCTTTCGCAAGAAGCCTTCTCGGAGCTGCAACGGCTGGACCGGGCCTTGGTCACGATCTGCGAGGCGCGCAAAGACCGCCTCGACGATCGTGAACGGGAGATATGGAAGCGTCGGCGCGAACTATTGGATTCGCTCGACGAGGCGCAGCGCGACGCCTTCAAGCGAACGAGCCCGCTGGATGAATAGTGTCTCCAG
>DASUPI010000034.1:0-3373 GCA_036281135.1 Rhodoplanes sp.
CGCTATCGTAAGGAGGCTACCGGGACGCTGGACGACGCGCAGTTGCGGACGCTCGAAGGGCGGCTGCACTATCTGCGCGAGTTGGACGAGCGGCGTTCGGTCATACTCAACTCGATCCGCGAGCAGGGCAAGCTCGACGCCGCGCTCGAGGCAGCCATATTGGCCGCCGAGAGCAAGGGACGGCTTGAGGACATTTATCTCCCGTTCAAGCCGAAGCGACGCACCAAGGCCGAGATCGCCAAGGAAGCCGGGCTGGAGCCGCTCGCGGACTTGCTATTGGCCCATCCGGAGAAAGAGCCGCAGGCAGCGGCTGATGCTTTTATCGACCCTGAAAAGCAAGTGTCGGACGCAACCGCCGCGCTTGACGGTGCACGCGCCATTCTGGTCGAGCGGTTCGCCGAAGACGCGGACCTCATCGGTTCGTTGCGCGAGCAAATGTGGTCGAGCGGCCGGCTCGTCTCGCGGGTCCGGGATGGAAAGAAGGAAGCCGGCGCCAAATTCAGCGACTATTTCGACTTCGGCGAAGCGCTCACGAAGCTGCCGTCGCATCGAATTCTGGCGCTGTTCCGCGGCGAGAAAGAGGAGGTCCTCGCCCTCGACATCGAGCCCGAAGGCTCCAGCACGACGCAGACCGGCGACAGTCCCTACGAATTGCGCATCATGCACCGCTTCGCCATCGCCGACCGGGGGCGCCCGGGCGACCGCTGGCTAGTCGAGACGGCGCGCTGGGCCTGGCGCACAAAGATCATGATCCACCTCTCGGTCGATCTACGCCTGCGTTTGTGGAACGCGGCGGAGCAGGAAGCGGTGCGGGTGTTCGCCACCAATTTGCGTGATCTTCTGCTGGCCGCTCCGGCCGGCGCGAGGCCAACGATGGGGCTCGATCCAGGCTTTCGGACCGGGGTGAAGGTCGCGGTGGTCGACGCAACCGGCAAGGTGGCGGCGACCGCCGCCATCTATCCGCACCAGCCGCAGCGCCGTTGGGACGAAGCCCTCGCAGTCCTGGCAAAGCTCGCGCGAGACCATAGCGTCGAGTTGATCGCGATCGGCAATGGGACTGCGTCGCGCGAGACCGATAAGCTCGCGACCGAGCTGGTGCGACTGCAGCCGGAGCTGAAACTTTCGAAGGTCGTCGTGTCCGAGGCCGGCGCCTCGGTCTATTCCGCCTCCGCCTTCGCCTCGCAGGAGCTGCCCGACCTCGATGTGACGCTGCGCGGCGCGGTCTCGATCGCACGTCGGCTGCAGGACCCGCTGGCCGAACTCGTCAAGATCGATCCGAAATCGATCGGCGTCGGCCAGTACCAGCACGACATCAACGAGACCAAACTGTCGCGCTCGCTCGATGCAGTGGTCGAGGATTGCGTCAATGCGGTCGGTGTCGACGCCAACACGGCCTCCGCGCCGCTGCTGGCGCGCGTCTCGGGAATTGGAGCGGGTCTGGCACAAAATATCGTCCTGCACCGTGACGCCCATGGTCCGTTCCGCTCCCGCAAGGCACTCAAGGAGGTGCCGCGGCTGGGACCGAAGGCGTTCGAGCAATGCGCCGGCTTCCTGCGCATTGCGAACGGCGACGATCCGCTCGATGCCTCGGGTGTCCATCCGGAAGCCTATCCGGTGGTGCGGCGGATCATTCAGGCGGCCAAGAGCGACATCAGGGACCTGATCGGAAATGTCGCAACGCTGGGGCAGCTCACTCCACAGACGTTCGTCGACGACACGTTCGGCCTGCCGACCGTGACCGATATCTTGCGCGAGTTGGAGAAGCCGGGTCGCGATCCGCGTCCGGCCTTCAAGGCGGCCGTGTTCAAGGAAGGGGTCGAGACTCTGAACGATCTCGCGCCCGGCATGATCCTGGAGGGAGCGGTGACCAATGTGGCAGCCTTCGGTGCCTTCGTCGACATCGGGGTTCATCAGGATGGCCTGGTGCACGTCTCGGCGATGGCAAAGACCTTCGTGAAGGACCCGCGCCAGATCGTAAAGCCGGGCGACATCGTGCGGGTCAAGGTTTTGGAGATCGACAAGCCGCGCCAGCGGATCGCGTTAACGTTGCGCCTCGACGACGAAGTCGGGCGCACTCCCGGGAGCGCCGGCGCTGCGGCCGCTCGCGATGACGACGGTCCGCGCACCCCCCCGCCGCGCCGAAAAGGGCCGACGTCGGAAGGCGCGCTCGCCGATGCCTTACGCCGGGCTGGCGTTGTCGCCGACAAGAATGGAACCAAACGCGTCAAGCCGCGATAGCCGCCGTGCAGTGCTTTGCCGTCCATGTGAATGCCGCGTAGTAGCTCCTCATGAAAAACCGCCAACTTGCCGCGACCAGCGCTGAGATCCGGCCGCCGTTTCATTGTGACTATGGCTTTCGGGTTTCGCAAAACCGCGCAATGCGAGCGCGGAGGTGCTCATGGAGAGCGCGTAACCCGAGCGCGCCCGCGAACCAGCCGTACACCGGTCGAGGGTTTGCGGCATCGATGCGCCCGAGAGCAGCCAGCTCCGTGCGAAGCGATCGGGCGAGGTCTGGCGCTGCGGCCAAAGGGCAAGCTTTGCCTTTGGCCGATCGGATCGGGCGCGCAACAATCATCTGCCAGCCGCGCGACCAGGACCGCTACGGCCGTATTGTTGCCGTTTGCTTCAAAGGAGGCGAAGACCTCAATCGCTGGATGGTTCTGAACGGGTGGGTCGTCGCCTACCGGCGGTATTCTGTGGATGACGTTGCTGACGAAGAAGCGGGGCGGAGGACCAGACTAACATTTGGTCCGGGTCCTTTATCATGTCCGAGGATTGGCGCGTGCAGCAGCGTGGCCACTGAAGCGATACACCGTATGAAACCGCAGCCGGAACTCTCAACCCAGGAAGTGCTGGCCGGTCTCGTCGAGCGCGTTACCTATCACAATGCAGAGAATGGGTTCTGCGTCTTTCGGACGAAAGCCCGCGGGCATCGCGACATGATCACGGTAGTGGGCCACGCGGCGGCGATCGCCGCCGGCGAGTGGATCACGGCGTCGGGCGAATGGGTCAACGACCGCACCCATGGCCAGCAGTTCAAGGCGCGCTTCCTGCGCACCTCGCCTCCAACCTCCGCCGACGGCATCGAGAAATACCTGGCGTCCGGCATGATCCGCGGCGTCGGACCGGTCTACGCCAAGAAGCTGGTGAGCGCGTTCGGCGAGAAGGTGTTCGACGTCATCGAGGCGCCGCCCCACCGGCTGCGAGAGGTCGAGGGCATCGGCCCGGTGCGCGCCGCCAGCATCCTGGCCGCCTGGGCCGAGCAGAAGGCGGTGCGGGAAATCATGGTGTTCCTGCATAGCCATGGGGTCGGCACGGCGCGCGCGGTGCGCATCTTCAAGACCTACGGGTCCGACGCCATCCAGGTCATGAC
>DASUPI010000035.1:0-3409 GCA_036281135.1 Rhodoplanes sp.
ACAACTTATCTGAACCCGGGGGGCTGCCTCCCGCTATCACTCCGCCGCTTCGATGGCGGTGGACGGCGTCGCCGCCTCCCGGCGCGAGGCCTCCGAGCGCGGATCGTAGTTGAGGACCGGCGCGAGCCATTTCTCTGCTTCCGCTGTGCTCCAGCCCTTGCGCCGCGCGTAATCCTCGACCTGGTCGCGCTCGATCTTGCCGACGCCGAAATAATGGCTCTGCGGGTGACTGAAATAGAGGCCGGACACCGAGGCGCCCGGCCACATGGCAAAGCTCTCGGTGAGCGAGACGCCGATCGCGTCGCCGCCGCCGACCATGGCGAACAGCGCGGCCTTTTCGGTGTGGTCGGGCTGCGCCGGATAGCCGGGCGCGGGCCTGATGCCGCGATATTTTTCGGCGAGCCGATCGGCGACCGTGAGCGCTTCGTCCGCCGCATACCCCCAGAATTCCCGCCGCACCCGCTCGTGCAGACGCTCGGCGAAGGCTTCCGCCAGCCGGTCGGCGAGCGCCTTGACCATGATTGCGGAATAGTCGTCGTTGGCGTGCTTGAACCGCGCCGAAGCCTCCTCCTCGCCGATCCCGGCGGTGACAATGAACGCCCCGATATGGTCGGCAAGCCCGCTGGCGCGCGGGGCGACGAAATCCGCGAGCGCGACATTGGCGCGGCCTTCGCGGCGCGCGAGCTGCTGGCGCAGCGTGTGCAGCGCCTGCATCGGCGCCGCCCGCGCGTCGTCCGCATAGACGAGGATGTCGTCGCCCTCCGCCGCGGCGGGCCAGAAGGCGAGCAGGGCATCGGCGCGGAACCATCCCTCGCGGATGATCGTCTCCAGCATCGTCTGGGCATCGTCGAACAGCGCGCGCGCCGCCGGTCCCACCGTGTCGTCGTCGAGGATCGCCGGATATTTGCCGACGAGTTCCCAGGTCGAGAAAAACGGCGACCAGTCGATATAGGGCGCGAGCTCGCGCAGATCGTAGCTCTTGAAGGCGCGCGTGCCGGTGAAGCTCGGCTTCGGCGGCAGGTAGGCGCCCGACCAGTCGAGCTTCAGCGCATTCGCGCGCGCCGCGGCGAGCGTGAGCCGCTTCTTCTGCTCCTCCCCGCGCGCATGGGCCGCGGCGAGGCGCGCATATTCGCTGCGCATCTCGGCGACATAGCCCGGCCGCTGCTCGTTCGACATGAGCGCCGCGACGACGCCGACCGCGCGGCTCGCATCGTTGACATAGACCGCCTGGCCGAGCCGGTAGTTCGGGTTGATCTTCACCGCCGTGTGCACGCGGCTGGTCGTCGCGCCGCCGATCAGAAGCGGGAGGTCGAAACCCTGCCGCTCCATCTCGCCAGCGACATGGCACATCTCGTCGAGCGACGGCGTGATCAGGCCGGACAGGCCGATAATGTCCGCGCTCTCCGCCTTCGCCGTTTCCAGGATTTTCGTCGCCGGCACCATTACGCCGAGATCGACGACCTCGTAATTGTTGCACTGGAGCACGACGCCGACGATGTTCTTGCCGATATCGTGCACGTCGCCCTTGACGGTCGCGAGCACGATCTTGCCATAAGTCGTCTTGCGCGCCGCCGCTCCCTGCTCGGCCTTCTCCTGCTCCATGTAGGGCATGAGATAGGCGACCGCCTGCTTCATCACGCGCGCCGACTTGACGACCTGCGGCAGGAACATCTTGCCGGAGCCGAACAGGTCGCCGACGACATTCATCCCGGCCATCAGCGGCCCCTCGATGACGTCGAGCGGGCGCGCCGCGGCCGTTCGTGCGAGTTCGACGTCCTCGGCGATGTAGTCGGTGACGCCGTGCACGAGCGCATGCGTGAGACGCTTGTCGACGGGCCATTGCCGCCATTCGAGTGTGGTTTCCTTCGTCTCGCGCCCCGTCCCGCGATAGCGCTCGGCGAGCGCGAGCAGTCGCTCGGCCGCATCGCCGCGCTTGTTGAGCACCACGTCCTCGCATGCTTCGCGCAGTTCCGGATCGAGATCGTCATAGACCGCCATCTGGCCGGCATTGACGATGCCCATGTCCATGCCCGCCTTGATGGCGTGGTAGAGAAACACCGAGTGCATGGCTTCGCGCACCGGCTCATTGCCGCGGAAGGCGAAGGAAAAATTGGACACGCCGCCCGAGACATGCGCGCCGGGAAGGTTCGCCCTGATCCAGTGCGCCGCCTCGATGAAGGCGAGGCCGTAGCCATTGTGCTCCTCGATGCCGGTCGCGACCGCGAAGATATTCGGATCGAAGATGATGTCCTCGGGCGGGAAGCCGAGGCGGCCGACCAGGATGTCGTAGGCGCGTTTGCAGATCGAGGTCTTGCGCTCGATTGTGTCGGCCTGGCCCTGCTCGTCGAACGCCATCACCACCACGGCCGCGCCGTGCCGCCGCACGATCTGCGCCTGGCGCATGAATTCCGCCTCGCCCTCCTTGAGCGAGATCGAGTTCACCACCGCCTTGCCCTGGATGCATTTGAGACCCGCCTCGATCACGCTGAACTTCGAGGAGTCGAGCATGATCGGCACGCGGGCGATGTCCGGCTCGGCCGCGACGAGATGGAGGAAGGTCGTCATCGCCGCTTCGGAATCGAGCAGCCCCTCGTCCATGTTAACGTCTATAATCTGCGCGCCGTTCTCGACCTGCTCGCGCGCGACCGAAAGCGCGGCAGGGTAATCGTCCGCCTTGATCAGCTTGCGGAACTTGGCCGAGCCGGTGACATTGGTGCGCTCGCCGACATTGACGAACGGGATTTCCGGCGTGAGCGTGAAGGGCTCGAGCCCGGCGAGGCGCAGATAGGGCTTCACCGCGGGGATTGCGCGCGGCGCGACGCCCGCGACCGCGCCGGCGATCGCACGGATATGCGCCGGCGTCGTGCCGCAGCAGCCGCCGACCAGGTTGACGAGGCCCGCTTCCGCGAACTCGCCGAGCAGCCCGGCCATGAACTCCGGGCTCTCGTCGTAGCGGCCGAACTCGTTCGGCAAGCCCGCATTCGGGTAGGCGCAGACGAGCGTATCGGCGATGCGCGAAAGCTCGGCGATATGCGCGCGCATCTCCTTGGCGCCGAGCGCGCAGTTGAGGCCGATCGAGAGGGGCGCGGTGTGCCGCACCGAATTCCAGAACGCCTCCGGCGTCTGCCCAGACAGCATGCGACCCGACCGGTCGGTGATCGTGCCCGAGATCATCACCGGCACGCGCATGCCGCGCGCATCGAGCAGTTCTGCGATCGCGAACAGCGCCGCTTTCGCGTTGAGCGTATCGAAGATCGTTTCGACGAGAAGCATGTCGGCGCCGCCGTCGAGCAGCGCCGCCGCCTGCTCGCCATAGGCCGCGCGCAATTCGTCGAAGGTGATGGCGCGGAAGCCCGGATTGCCGACATCGGGCGAGATCGACGCGGTGCGATTGGTCGGCCCGATCGCG
>DASUPI010000036.1:0-8425 GCA_036281135.1 Rhodoplanes sp.
CACGATGTTGGATAAAATGTGCGCGCGGCCATCCGGCCGGCGTTCCACGACAGCCGCCGCCGTCTCGTCGCAGGTCGTCTCGATGCCGAGAACGATCATTGCCTCCGGCGGTTCGATTCCGCCCCTGATATGCGTTGCCAAGGCGCGAGGTGCCCATATAACGACTATCGTGACGGCCTAGCACTGCGAAGTCGTATGACGCAATCCTCGATCGCCCCCTTGCTGCGGATCGGCACGCGCGGCAGCCCGCTTGCGCTTGCGCAGGCGGAGCAAGTGCGCACGCGGCTCGCGGCGGCGCATGGCCTCGCTTCCGCGGCGATCGAGGTGTGCGTGATCCGCACCTCGGGCGACGCGATCCAGGATCGGCCGCTCGCGGAAGTCGGCGGCAAGGGCCTCTTCACCAAGGAGATCGAGCAGGCCCTGTTCGAGAACAAGGTCGATCTCGCGGTCCATTCGGCGAAGGACATGGAGACCGTGCTGCCGCCCGGCCTCGTGGTCACCGCCTTCCTTGAGCGCGAGGACGTGCGCGACGCCTTCATCAGCCGCAGAGCGACGAGCCTGTCGGACTTGCCGCGCGGCGCGATCGTCGGGACAGCGTCTTTGCGGCGACAAGCGATTGTCCGCCGGCTGCGGCCCGACCTGCAGGTGATCTCCTTGCGCGGCAATGTGGAAACGCGGCTGCGCAAGCTCGACGCGGGCGAGGTCGACGCGACCCTGCTCGCGCTCGCCGGCCTGAAGCGGCTCGGGCTGACCGAGGCGGCAAGCTCGGTTTTTTCGGTGGATGAGTTCCTGCCGGCCGTGGGGCAGGGCGCCATCGCGATCGAGACGCGCGCCGGCGACGCCCGCACGCGAACTCTCGTCGCCGCGATCAACGATGCCGACACGATGGCGGCGCTCACGGCGGAGCGGGCCTTTCTCGCCGCGCTGGACGGCTCGTGCAAGACGCCGATCGCGGGGCATGCGAAAATCGCGGGCGGCGCGCTCGCCCTGCGCGGGCTGATCGTGAAGCCGGACGGCAGCGCGGCCCACGAAACGAGCCGCTCCGGCCTTGTCGGCGACGCCGCCGCACTCGGGCAGGATGCCGGGGCTGAGCTGAAGCAGCGCGGCGGCCCGGGCTTTTTCGGCTGACCGATGCGGCTCCTCGTCACCCGTCCGGAGCCTGACGCCGAGCGCACTGCCAAGGCGCTGCGCGAGCGCGGGCGGCAGGCGCTGGTGGCGCCGCTTCTGCGCATCGCGCCGATTCTCGACGCGCCGATCGGCGAAGGGCCATGGGCGGCGATCGTCTTCACCAGCGCGAATGCGGTGAGCGCGTTTGTCGCGCATCCGGCAAAAGCGCGCCTCCTGCGCGTGCCTGTCTTCACCGTCGGCGCACGTACCGAAGAGGTGGCGCATGCCGCCGCTTTTGCCGAGGTGCAATCGGCCTATGGCGACGTCGCCGCCCTCGCCGGTCTCATTGTGGGCCGGGTCATCGACCGCACGAAGCCGATCCTCTATCTCGCCGGCGAGGATCGTGCCGGCGATCTCGAAGCGCTGCTCGGCCAATACGGATTCGCCGTCCGCACCGTCCCGATCTACCGGGCGACCGCCGCGACGCGGCTTCCCGACGTGGCGCGCTCCGCGCTTGCGAACGATCGTATCGACGGCGTGCTGCATTTTTCCAAACGCTCGGCCGAGGCTTTCCTCGCCGCGATCGAGGCGGATGGCCTGCGCGAGCAGGGGCTCGCGCTCAGGCATCTCTGCCTTTCCGCCGAGGTCGCCGCCCCGCTCATCGCCGCCGGCGCCGAGCGGGTCGAGGTGGCGCGCCGACCGGATCAGCGATCGCTGTTGCAACTGCTCGACCAAGCATAAGGTTGCCGCGGCGGCACGGGCGCAGTATGCCCTTTGTAACTATGCAATGAAGATGGGAGCCAGTGATGGCCCATAAGAAAAAGCGCCCGGTTGACGGCTCGTGCGGGAAATTTCCGCAGGAAGAATCGGCCGCGGCCGAACCGCCGATCGAAAGCACTGCAGGGCCGGGCAGCGGCGACACGCCGGTGGATGCCGCATCGGAGGAGACGATGGCGCAGACCACTCCCGCGGATACTACGGCGCATGCCTCTCCGGACGAGCCTACGGCGAATGCCGCTCCGGAGCACACAACGGCGGATGCCGCTCCGGAGGTTGTCACGGAGGCCGGCGCTCCGGCCGACTCGACTTCCGGCGCGCAAGGCGCGGAAACGCGCTCCGAGACCTATGGCGTCGAAGACGCGGAAACGCGCGCGGCAAGCTCCGGCGCCGAAGGCGCGGAAACACGCTCCGAGACATTTGGCGTCGAGGGCGCGGAAACGCACGCCACGACCGATAGCGCGGAAGGTGCAGAAACGCGCTCCGAGATATATGGCGTCGAAGCCGCGGAAACGCGCGCCACGACCGATAGCGCGAAAGACGGGGTAACGCGCACCGCGGCCGAATCGCCGGAGAGCACGCCGGAGCTTGCGGCGCCCGCACTCGCGCCAGAGGCGCAGACGGCGGCGCGCGAACGCCGCCGCACGCCGTGGGGCGCGATGCTCGCGTCCGGCCTGATCGGCGGGGCGTTGGTCGCTCTTGCCATGGGCTATGCCTGGCTCGCCTATATGTCCGACGAAGGCCTCATGAACGTGCTGTGGGCGCGGCTCGGCGCGGTCGAGCTCGCGGTGCGCGACCTGAACACGCGCGGGGTGCAGTCCACCGGCGAGCCGCTGGGGGCGGATGAGCTTGCGACGCGAATCGCCAAGCTGGAGGCCGCGCTCGCGGCTGCGCCCGGTTCCGGAGCCGCGGCCGCTGGGATGCCGCCGGCCGAAGGCGATCAGGCGACGCCCGATCCGGCGCTCGCCCCGCGGTTGGCTGCTTTGGAGGCGGTGGCGAAATCGCTCGCCGACGGGCTTGCGCTGCTCGATCGCCGCGCGGACGAAACCGCATCCACCATGCAGCAGCTGCGCGCGCGCGCCGAGGGTGCGATCCGCGCCGGCGGGGAGCCGGGGGCCACAGCCCGGCAGCAGCCTCCCGCGATCGGCAAGGCGGAATTCGATGCGCTCGCCGAGCGCGTCGCATCCCTGCAGCAGGCTGCGGCGTCGCTGCAGCAATCAGTCGAACAAACCACGGCATCCCTGCAGCAAACGGTCGCGCGCGGCACGGAAACGGCTGCCGCCGACCGTGCGGTCCGATTCGCCCTGGTCGCGTCGGGGTTGCGCAGCGCGGTCGAGCGCGGGACCCCGTATTCGGGCGAACTCAACGCAGCGAAAGCGTTGGCGCCCGACCCGCAGCTGCTTGCTCCGCTCGAACCGTTTGCCGCGTCCGGCGTGCCGACGGCGGAAGCGCTCGGGCGCGAGCTTGCGGCGCTCGCTCCCGAACTGGCGCGGACCGGCAATGCTGCCGCCCGCGACACCGGCTATCTCGAGCGGCTGCAGGCGCATGCCGAGCGGCTGGTGCGCGTCCGTCCGGTGAACGAGGTCGTGGCGGGCGACGATGTCACCGCCGTGGTCGCGCGCATCGAAGCAAAGGCCAAGCAGGCCGACCTCGCCGCCGCCCTGACAGAGCTGCACAAGCTCCCCGAATCCGCGCGCGCTCCGGCCGCCGCGTGGATAAAGAAGGCCGAGGGGCGTGAGGCGGCGGTCGCCGCCGCCCAGCGTACCGAGAACGCGGCGCTTGCAGCGCTTGCCAATCCATAGGACGGGGAGACGATGATACGCGTCCTTCTGTTTTTCATCGGCGTCGCCGCTCTCGCGCTTGGCGCGGTGTGGCTCGCCGATCGGCCGGGCGACATCGCCATCACCTGGCTTGGCTACAGGATCGAAACTTCGGTGATGGTGGGCGCGGCGGCGCTGGCGCTCCTCATCGCCGCGAGCATCCTGGTCTGGTCCATCCTGAACGGCATTGTCCGGGCCCCCAAGACCTTCTCCGCCTTTCGTTCGAACCGCCGCACCAATCGCGGCTATCGCGCCATTTCGCGCGGCATCATCGCGATCGGCGCGGGCGATGCGCCGGCGGCCCGTCGCTTCGCTCAAGAAGCGCGCCGGCTCATGCCGAACGAACCGCTTGCCCTCCTGCTCGGAGCGCAGACGGCGCAGCTTGCGGGGGACGGAACCGAGGCCGAACGGACCTTCGGCACGATGGCCAAGCGGAACGACACCAAGCTGCTCGGGCTGCATGGCCTGTTTGTCGAGGCTCAGCGCCGCGACGATCCCGCCGCTGCCCGCGCCCATGCCGAGGAGGCGGTGAAGACCGAGCCGACGCTCGCCTGGGCGGCCGAGGCGGTGCTGCAATATCGCTGCGCGGACGGGGACTGGAACGGCGCGCTCGCGGCGCTCGACAGCAATATGTACAACGGCCTGTTGACGAAGGACGTCTACAAGCGGCAACGCGCCGTGCTGCTGACCGGGCGCGCTTTGTCGGGCGAAACCGACCGCGAGACGGCGAAGGGGCTTGCGCTGCACGCGCTGAAACTGTCCCCCGGGCTCGTGCCGGCCGCGGCGCTCGCCGGGCGGCTTCTGGCCGAAGCGGGAAAGGCCCGCAGAGCGAGCCGCGTGATCGAGCGCGCATGGGCCGTCAATCCGCATCCCGATCTCGCCGCGGTCTATTCCGAGATCCGCCCGCGCCAATCGAGCCGCGACCGGCTCGGCCGCATCCGCAGCCTTGCTCGGCTTACTCCCAATCATCCGGAGACCGCGCTGGCGGTCGCGCGCGCCGCGCTCGACGCGCAGGAGTTCGGCCTGGTCCGCGAAAGCCTTGCTCCGCTGCTCGACAATCCCACGCAGCGCGTCGCGGCGCTCATGGCGGAGCTGGAAGAAAGAGAAAGCGGAGATATCGGGCGCTCGCGCGAATGGATGTCACGCGCGCTCAACGCCCAGCGCGATCCGGCCTGGACCGCCGACGGCCTCGTGTCGAACGCCTGGATGCCGGTCTCGCCGGCAAGCGGACGGCTCGACGCGTTCGAGTGGCGCATCCCGATCGCCGATCTCGGTCCGCACGGACCCATCATCGAACACGATCGCGCGCGAGCGCCGCTGCAGGCGCCGCCGGCGGTGACGGCCGCGCCGGCCCCTGCGGCTGTTCCGGAAACCGTGTCCAGCCCGGTCGTACCGGCGCGGGCTGCGACCGACACCCGCGCAGCAAGCGAAACGCCGCCGGCAAGCGTGGCCGGCGCTTTACCGGCGCAGCAAGACAAACCGGTTAAATCAGGCGACGGCGCGGTCGAGCCGATCATCCCGCTCGTGCATGCGCCGGACGATCCGGGTCCGGAACCCGAGAGCGGGACCGAACTCGAAACAGGCGGAAAGACGGAAAAGCGCCGATCCGCGTGGTCGTTGTTCCGCTGATCATGCGGGACTGCGCTGGCGCGGCGCGATCATTGCAGTGTGCGCGGGCCTTCGCGCGCCGATGGCGCCCCCTCGGACAGCGCCCGCGCCGCATTCGCAAGCGCGATCGTGCGGGCGAGCGCGGTGATCACCTCCATCTGCGCCCGCAGCTTGAGATGCAGATTGACCAGCATCAGCAGGCTGATCACGACCCAGGTATAGACGATGAGATCGACCCCGCGACCGATGCCGACGAACTCCGCGAGCGCGGTCGCATGCGCCGGGAACCAGACGAAGTAAAGCCCCGCGAACGCCGCGGCGACGGCGAGCAGTCCGACCGCCGGCGCCAGCCGATAGGTACGCCAAGCATAGAGCAGGATGGCGGACAGCATCGCGGTGAGAAGAAGCTGGGCGATCATCGGTGCATCCGTCGCGCAAACAGATCGATCAGGATCGCGAGCGACTCGCTGAGCGTCTGGCCCTTGCCGAGCGAGTAGGCGCTGTATTCGATGGTCACCGGCACCTCGACATAGGCGAGGCCGCCCTGCGCGATCTGGTGCAGGATTTCCGAGGCGTGCGCCATGCGGTTCTGCTTGAGCCTGATGCGGGACGCCCCGCGCCGGGTCATCGCGCGCAAGCCGTTGTGCGTGTCGGTGAGGTCGAGCCCGGTGGTCAGCCGCGTGAACCAGGTCGCCGCCGCCAGCATCAGCCGGCGTTTGCGCGGCAGATTGACCGCGCCGCCGAGAAAGCGGCTGCCGAGCGCGTAGTCGGCCTTGTTCGCGGCGAGCGCCGCGATCAGCGGGGCGATATCGGCGGGGCGATGCTGGCCGTCGGCGTCGAAGGTGACGATGACGTCCGCGCCTTGGGCGAGCGCGAAATCGAGGCCGGTCTGCAGCGCCGCGCCCTGGCCGAGATTGACGGGGTGGGTGACGACGAACGCGCCCGCGCGGGCGGCGATCTCTCCGGTCGCATCGGTCGAGCCGTCATCGACCACCACGGCGGGATAGGAGGCGCGCCGAATGTCTGCCACGACGGACGTGATCACCGGCGCCTCGTTATAGGCGGCGATCACGACGACGATCCGGTCGCTCGCTGCCACGACGCCTCATCCCGCGACGAGATAAAGGCCGCCGACGATGACCGCGAGGCCGATCAGCAGCCGGGCCGAGAGCGGCTCGGCGAAGACGAGCCCGCCGAGCAAAGGCGTGAGCGCGAAGGCGATCGCGACAAACGGATAGGCGCGCGACAGCGGCGTGAAAGTCAGGACCCACACCCAAAGCACGGACAGCGCCGCGTAGAGCGCGACCGCGCCGAGGAAGAACCCGTTCTGCAGGAGACTGGCGAGCCGCGTCGCGAGCGGGCCGTCGCCCGGCAACTGGAGGGCAGCCGTCTTGAACAACAGCTGGCCGCCCACCATCCCGACCGCATAGGCGGCGAGCAGTGCGATCTGGGAAAGGCTCAATCCGCTGTTCATAGCGGTTCCATTCGAGCATCGCAGGCCTTTCCGCGCAACTTCTGTTCCTCTCCCCCTTGTGGGGAGGGGCGAGGGGTGGGGGTGACCTTTGCGGATTCGAGCGGCAGTCCTGTCCGAGGCAACATCGTGAAAGCGTATCACTCCTTCCGCAACACCACGCGCATCGCGTCGAACAGGTTGACCGGAAGTCCGATCCGGCTCGACCCTGCGCGTGCGTCGGTGCGCAGGCCCAGCATGCGGCGGACCTGGAACAGAATGAGCGACAGCGGCACGGTTTTCCAGGGGTGATCGACACGCTCCACGCCGAGTCCGTTCTGGCTCGCCAGCCGGCGGAAGCTCTCCGCGGTGAAGAACCACAGATGCTGCGGCGGCGTCATCAGCCGCCATCCCGCGCCGAGGGCGCGCGCGGCGAGCGAGCCGAAGTCGCCGGTCGTGAGTACGATGATTCCGCCCGGCGCGAGCCGTTGCGCGGCGAGCACGAGCGTCTCGTCTGGGCGCGGCAGATGTTCGATCACGTCGAGCAGGACGATCACGTCGAACGGCGGGCCGAGGCGGTCGAGCGTCGCCGCATCGGCGACGCCGGTGACGACACCGAGGCCGCGGCTGCGGCAGAACTCGGCCGCGTCCGCGGCCAGTTCGATGCCGCACACGTCGTAGTGCCGCTTCGCCTCTTGCAGGAAGAACCCATAGGCGCAGCCGAGTTCGAGCAGCCGTCCGCGCGGGACAAACGCGCGAATGAACGCGACGGTGCGGGCAAATTCGCGCCGCAGCACCTGTTCCGCGCCGACATAGTCGGCATAGCCGTCGGCATGCCCGCCGGAGAAATAGCCGCCGGTGTAATAGGCGGACGGATCGAAGCCGGCGACGGTCTCGGTGCGGCCGAGCCCGCACGCCGCGCAACGAAAAACGTCGCAGCCGTTCTTGCGATAGAGCCGCCGCTGCGACGTCGTTTTCCCGCAGGCGGGGCAGGGCAGGGTCGAAGGTGGCGTCGTTTGCAGCACGGAGCTTCTTCCGCTCGGTCCATCCACATTCCGCTCATTCCGGCGAAAAGCGGGAATCCAGTTTGCCGACTACGTCCTGGGTCCCCGCTTCCGCGGGGACGAGCGGAAACGCTCGAACGATCCAATGCCGGTACAACACTGCACCAGCTTGTTCCGATCGGAAAGGCTGGTCACACCTCCTCCACCTCGCGCCGGCGCTCTTCCTTCTTGCGGTCGTTGGGGTCGAGGATGCGCTTGCGCAGCCTGATCGATTTCGGGGTCACCTCGACGAGCTCGTCGTCCTCGATATAGGCGAGCGCCTTTTCCAGCGTCATGCGGATCGGCGGGGTGAGGCGCACCGCCTCGTCCTTCGCGGTGGTGCGGATATTGGTGAGTTTTTTCCCCTTGAGCACGTTGACGATGAGGTCGTTGCCGCGGGTGTGCTCGCCGACGATCATGCCGCGATACACTTTCCACCCGGGCTCGATCATCATCGGCCCGCGGTCTTCCAGGTTCCACAGCGCATAGGCGACGGCTTCGCCCTGATCATTGGAGAGCAGCACGCCGGTGCGCCGGCCCTGGATGTCGCCCTTGTGCGGCGCATAGCCGTGGAACAGCCGGTTCATCACCGCGGTGCCGCGGCTGTCGGTGAGAAGCTC
>DASUPI010000037.1:0-6217 GCA_036281135.1 Rhodoplanes sp.
TGACCGCGATTTCGCGCGTGATGTCGTCGGCGATCGCTTGCGCGAAGGCGCGGCCCTGCCGCTCGATCTCGTTACGCTTCTCCGCCATTGCAGTGCGGTATTCGAGCGCGAAAAAGATCAGGCTCGGCAGCAATGCGCCGAACATGAGCAGACTGAGCGCAACCCGCAGCGGCGCCGGCCTGCGCAAGAACCGCAGCATTCCACGCGCCGCGGTTTCTGATCCGGAAGCGGAATCGGACAAGCTCGCCTATCTCCGTCGCCCTTGCGCAAACTCCCCCGCCGGGATGGGTCGGTCAAGGGGGAGCTGCCGGATTCTGCCACAACGTGAGCGTGTGCCAAAGCCCTCGAATGCAGCCGGTTCCACAAGAATTCTAATGGTCGCTGAGCAGCCTGAAGGACCTTACTCAGTCCTCTCCCGCGACCGCGCTCAGGCTGTCTCGGTCGTCGTCAAATCGGGCAGCAGGATGGCGGCTGCGGCCGATCTCCGCGCGCGGGCGCGGGGCGATCGACCCCGTCACTCCGGGATCGCGCGGCCGGCCGACCGCATAACCGCCGCGCGAGCGCGCGCGGGCGGCGACCACCTCGCCGGGTATCGCCGCCGGTTCGCAGACCTGCCGGCCGCTCTCGCGCCGCATCAGATCGACATGGATATGGTCGTAGTGGAACTGGTTGGAGCCCGGCGCGAGCACGGTCGAGAACATGTTGCACGCGGCGGACTGGACGTCGCGCAGGAAACCCTGCTCTTCCGGCGTCCCCGCCCAGCCGCGCCGGATGGTGACGACGTGGCCGTCGGCGAGCACGAAGGCGGAAATGTCGAGCGCATTGCCGAAGGCGTGCTCGGAAATGCGGGCGCGCGGGTTGCCGTTCATGCCGCGGCACGAATAGGCGGAAATCTGCTTGATCTCGACGACCGGCTGGCCGAACCAGCGCTGCGCGGCCGGTTGTATCGCTTCGGCGACCCAGCGGTCGAGGGCCGAGACGACCGGACAGGCGAGGGTCGCTGCAGGCGTGATCGTGGCCGCGACCGACCGCGTCGTGAGCGGCGGCTCGCGCGAGGGCGACATCGGGACGCTTTCCCCGTAACTCGGATAGCGCGGCGGATAGGGCGAGGCCGGAGCGCCCGGAGGCGGCAGCTGGCTCTGGGTTATCGAGGGCTGCTGGCTGCCGCGGCCGCCATAGGCGGGCGCGCCATAGGAGGGAGTGCCCCGCGCGTCAGGGTCCTCGTCGGGTCCGGAAGCGGCCCCGGGTGGGGCGAGATCCAGCGGGCGCGGCTCGTTCGGATAGGTCGCCGGCGGGAGGGGATCGGGACGCCGCGCGCCGCCGCGAATCGCTCCGGGCGGCCGAATCCGCTCGTCGGCATAGCCGAGCATCGGGGTATCGCCGAGGGCCACGACCTTGAAGGGGAAATCGGCCCCGCAAATGCCCGGCCCCTCGATCGGCGACAACATCGCGATCGCCGGGCCCTCTTTCACGGACCCCGACTTCAGGCACTGAACTTCGGCCTCGCGTCGCCAGGACTCACGCTGTGCAAAAAAGTTCCGGCCGCAGCCGGCGAGCAGCACAAGAGCGAGCGAGCCGACGAGATACAAGCGAACGTCGCGCGTCATCCGCGGAGCTTGTGAGGGACAGCGTTAAGGATGCCTCAACGATACTCATCGGTAGCGCGGCCTCGTTCCGCATGGTTAAATTAGTCAAACTTGCGCAACGAGATGCTTAACGCGCGGGGCCTGACGGGCATCTGCGCGTCGCTCGTATTGTTGGCCCGGGCCGCGCGTGCAGCCCGACCCGCCGAAAGGATTCGACTTGCCTGCAGTCGCGGCACACCCGCTGAGCGCGCTCGATCTCGCCAGGCAGATCGATCGCCGCGAGCTCACGCCGGCCGACGTGGTCGATCGCTGTGCCGAGGCGATCGCTGCCCGCGAGGGCGCTATTGGCGCCTTCGCCGTGCTCGACGTCGAGACGGCGCGGAAGCGCGCGCAGGACGCCGCGGAAGAGCTGATCGCCGCGTCGCTGCGCGGGCTGCCGGTCGGCGTCAAGGATCTGTTTGACACGGCCGACCTGCCGACGTCCTACGGCTCGCCCATCTATGCCGGACACCGGCCGGTGAGCGACGCCGCGCTCGTGTCGATGATCCGCCGCGCCGGGGGCCTTCTTTTCGGCAAGACGGTCACGACCCCGCTCGCCTTCCTCGATCCGGCCGCAACGCGCAATCCGCACCATCACGAGCACACGCCGGGCGGCTCTTCATCGGGGTCGGCCGCCGCGGTCGCCGCCGGCATGCTCCCGATTGCGGTCGGCAGCCAGACCGGCGGCTCGGTCATTCGTCCCGCCGCGTTCTGCGGGATCGCCGGCTACAAGCCTTCCTTCAAACTGCTGCCGATGGTGGGCTGCAAGGCCTTCGCCTGGTCGCTCGACACGGCCGGGCTGTTTGCCGCGAGCGTCGCCGACGTCGCCTTCGCCGCCGCCGCCATCACCGCCCGCGATCTGCGCGTCGACCATGCGCCTCCATCTGCTCCGCGCATCGCGCTCGTGCGCACTCATATTTGGGGGGAGGCGAGCGAAGCGATGCAAGACGCGGTCGAGAACGCCGCCCGCATCGCAAGCCGTGCCGGCGCTGCGCTGGAAGAGGTCCGGCTGCCGCCGATCTTCGAGGACGCGTTCCGCGCGCATGCGACGATTCAGGACTACGAAGCCTATCGCGCGTTCGCCTTCGAATACGATCGTCACCGCGACGCGCTCGGGCCGCTGCTGCGCGACTTGCTCGACCAGGCGCGCAAGGTCGGCGCCGACGACTACGACAGCGCGCGCCGCACGGCGCGCCGCGCCCGCCAGGCGCTCGCCGATCTGATGACCGACACCGACGTTCTCATCACGCCGTCGGCGCCGGGTGCCGCGCCGAAAACGCTCAACTCCACCGGCGTCTCCACGTTCAATCGATTGTGGACGCTGATGGGCGCGCCCTGCATTAATGTGCCAGGCCAGTTCGATTCGGCGCATCTACCGCTCGGCGTGCAGGTTGTCGGGCGTTTTGCGCGCGACCGCTCGGCGCTTGAGGCGGCGCTGTTCATCGAACAGGCGATCGCGCGCGCGCAGCGTGCGCCGTGATCGCTGCGACTCGCGTGCAGGCAATGCGTGTGGCCCCGCATCGGCGACGCGTCTTAGAAGGAAGAGCGCATGATCAGAATGCATCCCGTCGCTTGCGCGCTTGCCATGTCGGCGTTGCTTGGGTTTGCCGTAACCGGCCTTTCCGCAGAGCGAAGCGAGCAGACGATCGAACTCGCACCTGGCGGGCGCGCAACCGTCGAGCTCACGGAGAACCCGTCCACAGGTTACGCCTGGCGTTTCGACGCACAGCGCAGCAAGAACGCCGTTATTGTGCGGATCACCGATCAGGGCGTCTCGCAAGCGCCGTCGGACCGGCCGCCGATCGGCGCGCCGGGAAGCCATCGCTGGTCGATCGAAGGAATAAGGGGCGGACGCGCCGAGGTTATCTTCGTCAATCTCCGGCCCTGGGAAGACCGGCCGGTGCGCGAGCATGTGGTCGCGGTCGACGTGCGGTAGAAGCGCAGGAGAACAAAGCGAAAATAGGTGCTGCAAAATAGAGCGAGGACTTAGGTGCGGCGCAATATGTTTCTTGCTTTGGAGCTGCGCCCTACTATGGTATATAGCAATTCGGAAAAACCCGGACGGAGCATGGCTGTGGAGCTCTCGGTCAAGATCAACTACCTTGCGACTTGCGCAGCGTTCGCTTTTGTCGTTGCGATTTTGCTTGGCGCATTCTGATTATTCTTTTCCGCATCCTCTCTACAATCCAACGACTATCGACGTAACGGGTCGCGCGGCGCAGCAGCCAACAGCTGCCGCCGCGATGACGACCGCGCGGCAGGCGGCGGCTCCCCGGCGCATGCGACCTGCCGTACACGTTGCCGGGCTTGACCCGGCCATCTCAGTTGCGGAACTGATGTCCGATCGGGATGAACCAGAGCTTGCGCCGCTACGCGCAGGCCTTGCGAACGGGAATGCGCGATGCCGCCGATGACTCTCATCGAACTCGCCGGTGTGAGCCCGCGCGGCTCGGCGACGCGGTCGTCGTCGTCATCGATGCGCAGCGCGAATACGTGGACGGCGCTCTCCCGCTGCCCCGCGCGGAAGCGGCGCTCGATGAGATCGGCCGATTGCTCGCGCGCGCCCGCGCGCAGCGAACGCCAGTCATTTACATCGTGCATCACGCGAAGGCCGGCAAGCTGTTCGCGCCGGGCTCGCCGGGCGTCGAGATCGCCGCGCCGGCCGCGCCCGCGCCCGGCGAACCGGTGCTGACCAAGAGCCTTCCCAACGCCTTTGCGAGCACCGACCTTGCCGACCGGCTGCATGCGCTGCACCGTTCGGCGATCATCGTGGTCGGATTCATGACTCACATGTGCGTGGAGGCGACCGCGCGCGGGGCGATCGATCTCGGCCTGCGCGCGACCGTGATCGCTGCGGCGACCGAAACGCGCGACCTCGCCGACCCGCTCACCGGCGCGACCATTCCGGCCGCCGAGGTGAAGCGCAACGCGCTCGCCGCCCTCGCCGACCGCTTCGCCGCCGTGGTCGCGTCGGTTGATGCGATCGCGGAGTGAGGGGCTCAACACTGCCCCGCAATAGAGGCTTCGAGGAGGGCGATCTCGTCGGGGCTCAGATCGAACAGCCGGTAGACGATCGCATCGATCTCTTGCTCCGCCGCCTCGATCTCGGCAGTCAGCGCACAAGCCTCTGCGCCTTTCTCGGCCAGATAGGTCTCCCAGTCCGCGCGCTCCTTGACCGGAATCTCGATCCGGAACACGCGTTTGACCTCGTCGCGGAAGGCAGCGAAATCGAGCGTCCACCACTCCGCAAGCTTGCGCGAGAGCGTCGCACGCTCGGGCGGCGCGAGGTCGGCAAGGATGCGATGGCGGACGGCGGATTGGATTTCCAGGGACCTCGCGGAAGCGTTCGTACAGATTTCGCCGAGTTTGACGAGCTCAGTCCGATCAGCTGATTTCATCTCCGGAATTGGCGCTTGCTCGACGTATTGGACCCGCATTTCGTGGAAGCCGCCTCGCACCGCAGGCGATAACCCGACGAGGACAAACCACGCAGGCTTGGAGTTCAATAGTGAGGAGAAGATCAAACGTTGCATTTGGAATGAAATAGGACTTGTCATTTGAAAAATATCCTTGGCGCTCGAACGCAAAAATGCGCTGCTGAGCGAAATGCCCATATATTATCTTCTCCGTTCGGAAACGCGGCTGATACGCTAACTGCGCCTGCTGCAGCTCGAACCATTCCTGCCTGGTCGCGCGCTGCTCCAGTCCCGGCTTGAAGGGAGCAGCCAGTCGCGGACCGCCGGATAGGCCTCGATGTCGACCTTGCCCTTGGGCGTGTTTATCAGAAAAAGGCCTTCGGGCTCGACGCGCCAGCGCTTGATGTTCTCGCCGCGCAGGAATGGGATGAGCAGCTCGGCCGATTTCGGGTCCTGCGCCACCAGCCGGTCACGGGTCGCCGTGTCGATGATGAAGGCCTCGTTGAGCCCCGTTTTGATGCCGTAGAGCGGCGCGCCATAGACTTCGCCGAGCGTCTTTTTTCCTTTGACGATCCTGTCGCGGAGCTTGGCCAGCGGCTCGTCCACGAACTGCCATGAGCCGGCGCCAAGTCGGATGCGCGGCATGACCAGCGCATGGGCGACGAACTCCGCCTCCAAATCCTTCGGCAGTTCCTCGACCTTGAGGAACGACACGGCCCCGCCGTCATCGGCGTCGCCACGGCGCAGGGTGAGTATGGCCGGATAGGTCGTGACGCCTTCGAAATATCTGCAGGTCGCCGAAATCGATCACCGTTTCGACCGTGACACGGTCGCCGAGAAACGTGCGCAGATTCTCGCCGGAGCCGGTGCGGAAGAAGGTCGAAGAGGAAATGTAGCCGAGCCTGCCGCCCTCCTTGAGCAGGCCGACGCTTCGCTCGAAGAAATAGGCGTAGAGGTCGGTCCGGTCGGCCGCGACGACATAGTGGTTCTCGAGATAAGGCTTGACCGGCTTGATCAGCTCCATGCGCACATAGGGCGGATTGCCGATCACGACATCAAAGCCGCCCTGCGCGAACACCTCCGGAAACGCAGCCCGCCAGTCGAACGGATGTTCGGTGAATTCCGGATCGTCGATAAGGCTATTGCCGACCTTGATCGTCGCTTCGAGATTCTGCA
>DASUPI010000038.1:0-5288 GCA_036281135.1 Rhodoplanes sp.
GCTGGCAGTATCGAAGCGGAAGACGACCATGCGTGGCAGCGGAGCACGTCTCGTCACCACGGCGATCGTCCCGGATTCCCGGTTCCCGTTCCCGCAGTCTCTACAGAAGTCCGGGAACTCCAATCGGGAAGTCCATCGATATCTCGATTTCGCAACCATCAAACTGCCTGCTCCTGCTTAACGAAGCACGGCGCTCTCTCCGTTCCGGACGGCCGGGTGCGCCTGGAGTGGGACCTGATTGGCGAGGGCGAGTTCAGCGTTTTCCATCTGCGTTGGGAAGAGAAGGGTGGACCGCCAGCAGAAGAGCCGAAGCAGAGCGGTTTCGGCAGTGTCCTTATCGGCCGGATCGTGCCGAAAATGCTCGGAGGAAAATGTGACATGCGCTTTCTTGAAGCCGGATTTGCCTACGAGCTCACAGGCCCGGGTACTCCATTTAGGCGGGCCTCAAACGTACTGCCTGCGAAATAGGCAATTTCCCCTGGAACTCATCACGTGAGCTGCTCACTCCAATCCGAGCAAGGTCGCGCCCGGTGAGCTTGCGGTCCTTGACCTCGTAGCTGCCCTTCTTGCGCGAGGCGGCAAACTTGTCGCGGATGCGCTCGCCGATTACCTCGCGCTCGAACTGGGCGAAGGAGAGCAGAATGTTGAGCGTCAGTCGCCCCATGCTGGTCGTCGTGTTGAACGACTGGGTGACGCTGACGAAGGTGACGTTGTTGCGCTCGAAGATTTCGACCAGCTTCGCGAAATCCATCAGCGGGCGGCTGAGCCGGTCGATCTTGTAGACGACGATGACGTCGATCAGGCCGGCCTCGACGTCGGCCACCAGTTGCTTCAGCCCCGGCCGATCCAGCGTGCCGCCGGAGAAGCCGCCGTCGTCATAGCGCTCACGGATCGTCGCCCAGCCCTCGGCCCTCTGGCTGGCGACATAGGCCTCGCAGGCCTCGCGCTGGGCGTCGAGCGAGTTGAACTCCATGTCGAGCCCTTCTTCGCTCGACTTGCGGGTATAGATCGCGCAGCGCTGGCGCTTCGGGATGGCAATGACGGATCCGGGCGCGCGGCTCATTGGCCCCTGCGTCCTTCACGAAGCCCAAAGAACCGGTAGCCATTCCACTGGGTGCCGGTGATGGCTCGCGCGGCCGCCGAGAGCGACTTGAACTTGCGGCTCTGCCAATCGAAGCCCGTCCTTCATCACGGTGACGGTGTGCTCGGTGCCATCCCATTCCCGCAGCAGCCGCGTGCCCACCACCGGATTGCGGGAAGCAGGATTGCGGAAGCCGCGATCATGGATTTTCGCCCCGGCTTGCCCTGGACCTCGTCGGCGAGACCATTGAGGAGCCTGGCTGTCTCGCGGGCGACACCGCCGCAGGTCAGTTCCTGAATTCGATGCGCCAAGCGCAGCTCAAGGAAACTGCGACTGTTGTTCGGCGCCTCGGTACCGAACAAGGCCTTCCATTCCGCCTTCAGATCGTTGACCGGCATCCGCTTGAGAGCGACCACACGCGCAAGCACGGTCGCGTCTCGTTCCTTGTGCTCGCCCGGCCGCGGTGGTCCGGCCTCTAAAATCGTTCTTGCAGTCCGCATCATTGCCCTCCAACTCGGCAGCGTGGTTCGCGACCACGACCGCTCTTCGGGGGCGAGAAGTCGAGGAAACCGTCTCCGTCGGACGCGGATAAAGAGCTCGACTTTTGCCGCCGGATGCGAATGAGGGCGGTCGCCAGGATCTGGCTGATCTCGGCCAGCCGCTCGGCGGCGGTCATGCGATCGGGCGATAGGGGATTTGGTGCCGGATGGGCGTCGCGCATGAGACCGTTCGCGATCAACTGATGATCGGGCGGACGGTACCCAATAACTGAAATAACACAAGCACAATCAACGGCTTATCGTAGTCATGCGAAGTCGTGAGCAGCCCTGCGGAGCTGAATTCGGTGGCGAATCAGAGGCGCGGCATTGGGCAATGCCTCCGCCGTCAAACGCACTTGGATTCTCGCTCGACCTCGTGGAAGTGCTTAGAATTACGCTGCCACTCATAACCTGAAACACGTCGTCCGGCAGCGGGATGGCTTTCGCTATGTCGCGATGCCGATGCGTATGGTGTTGTAAAAGCCAGTCAGGACGTGCGCGCTCGTCATGCCAGATAGGGGCCCGCGGGTGCGTTTTTTCACGCCAGCCCTGATCTGAGCGTCGGAGGTTCGGACGCACCAGCAAATCCGACCGCGTCGAACAGGGTGCGCCTTATTTCCTTGTCGGTGGATGGATGCGGATGCGCGCCAGCACCGGATTGCGGAGCGATCGACTGCGCTTTCGGACTGGCGAACATGATCAGGTTCCACTCGGACCGGCTCTCGTCGACCCGCAGGATATAAAGCGCGTGGTCGCTGCCCTTGACCTTGCAATAGCGGCAATCGGGGCCGAACCATTGATCAAGAACTTCGACAACTTCGACATCGCGCCCGCGCAGACGGAGTCGCTGGGGCATCGACAGACCACGGGCTTGGCTAGTCTCCACCGCTACATGCATTTCTTTGTATTCCCTCCATGGGCGCATCATGATGCATGGCGCGGACACCTGCGTCGAGGCCGTGCAGGGAATATCGGCTTTGCTTTCGAGACCGACCGTGACGGCAGATCGCGGTGAGCGGCAGCTGAGTGCCATGAGCGGGCATGGTACCCTCCCTTCAATTTCACTCCGGCAGACCGGCTTTGACATAGCCGCCAATGAACTGCTGCCGGTCCGACTTCAGAAAAATGCGGATACTCCAACATAAAGTCCCTTCGGTGCGATCCCAACACCCGCGCCGGCACGCCGTTCCAGCTAGGTCCGATGACATAGCCGGCCGCTTGTCTCCTGCTGCGTTGAGGTGCTGCACCGCGCTCGCGGTGCCGACGGGTTCGTCGTGGCCGCGCACCTGCCCGCTCAGACCGTGTCCGTGTCGATCTCGCGACAGCCGCTGCACCGCTGCCAGGCGCGCACGCCGTCGGTTACGCGCTCGTGGAAGTTCTCCGCACCGACCCCAGCCTCGATGCCCGCGAGCCGCATCTGGTCGCGCACGTCGTCTCGCACGCGCGCGAAGGCGATCGTGACTCCCTGGGCTTGCAACTCTTTGACGGCATTCAGCAGCGCGTCGAGGGCGGTGGTGTCGATCATGTTCACCGAGCCGGCATCAAGAAGGATGTGTCTGACCGGCGGACGGTACGAGGCGAGCGCCGCCTCCACCGCCTCTCCGACATGGCCGATGCTGGCGAAGAACAGATCGCCGCCGGGGCGCCAGATTAGCAATCCGGGGAAGGTGACCGCCTCGGGGTGCCGCTCGACGTCTCGATAGGCTTCCACGCCGGGCACCTGGCCAAGCACCGCGCCCCGCGGATGCGTGGCCCGATAGATCAGCATGATCAACGACAGCACGACGCCGAGGGCGATGCCTTGCAGGATGCCCAGCGTCAGCTCACCGGCGAACACGATCGCGGCCACGGCGAACTCCCGGCGACTCCGGACGAGCAGCTCGCGCAGATAGGCGGGCTTCATGAGGTGCAGCATCGCCGCGATCACGATGGCGCCGAGCGCCGGATGCGGCATGCCCCGGAACAGCGGCGTCAGCAGGACCAGGGTGAAGAAGCAAAAGACTGCGGCGACGAGATTGGCGAGCTGGGTGCGAGCGCTGGCGGCCATCGCCACGGAGGTCTTCGACAGGCTGCCGACGACGAGGAACCCGCTGAACAGACCACTGAGGATGTTGGCTGGTCCATGGGCGATCAGTTCCTGGTTCGGATCGATGGCACCGCCGCCCTGCAGGGCTGCCGCCTTCGCCCCGCCGAGCGCCTCGGCATAGCCGACCAGCACGATGGCGAACGCTCCGGGGGCGAGCTGCTGCAGGGTGGCCGGGTCGAAATTGGGCAGGGTGAGATGGGGCAGGCCGGAGGGCAGATCGCCGACCACGCTTACACCGGCCGCTTCGCCTCCGAGCAGCCCGACGAGAACAGTGGCCAGGACGGCCACGACCAGGGCCGCGGGCACGCGGGGCGCCGATTGGCGAAGCAGCTGCATGGCGCCCAGGCTCAATAGACCTGTCAGCATCGGCGCGAGCGAAACGTCGGACAGATGCTGCAGCACAAACCAGAGCTTGGCGATGAAGTTGCCGGAGGTGCCGCCGATGCCCAGCAGATGCGGCACTTGCCCGATGATCGTGACGCAGACGAGCCCTTCGATGAATCCGCGCATAACCGGCGTGGGAATGAAAGCCGCCACCCAGCCCATGCGCAACGCGCCGAAGAGCAGAAAAAGCGCACCGATTAGAACGGCGAGGGTGGAGGTGAGCGTATTGAACTCGGCCGTGCCCTGCGCCGCGATAGCGCCCACGGTGAGGGCGGAGATCAAGCCGGTGGCGGTGTCCGGACCGATAACCAGCAAGCGAGAGGTGCCGAGCAGCGCGTAGGCGATCAACGGCGGAACGATGCTGTAGAGCCCCATTATCGGGGGCACGCCGACGATGCCAGCATAGGCCATGCCCTCCGGGACCATGACCGCCCAGAGGGCGAGACCGCCCAGAAAGTCAGGCAGCAGCCACGCGCGCTGATACGCCGGGAGCCAAACGAAGATGGGCAGCAGTCGTTGAAGGATGGAGGTTGGGCGGGCCGCGATAGGCATGGTCGGTCTCCCCCGAACTGCCAGCAGTGCAGTCGCGTTACAGCGAGTCCGCCGCCGCAGGATCCGTGGCAATTCGCATTCGGGGCCCTCTACCCGCCCAGAACGATTGCGATGAGGACCATGCAGACCCCGAGCAACATGACGATCATCCCGGCACGCCAGGGACGGACGTCCGTGTAGTGACCCCACCAGTATCCAACGAAAAACAGCAACAGAATGAGCAGCCATTCGAGACGTGAAGAGCCAGATTGGAATCCGCGAACAGCAGAAGCGGGATCGCTCCCGGAAGTGCGGTCGCCGACACGAGGACAAAGACGATGAAAGCCGCCACGAAGTCCCGTCGGCGCAGGCGAGGGCGGGCCGGCGTTGCGTGCGCGCTCAGTGTCAACAAGGTTTCATAGAGGCGAGCGCGGTCGTCGGGTCGGACCTCGAGCGGTTCATCCTCCAGCGCAAATTCCGCCTCGAGGGCGGCCAAGGCGTCGGTCTGGTCGCGGGCGCTTAGGAGCGTGCGATGGAAACGCGCACGTCGGCTTCTGTGGAACAGGCCGCCGAGCACAAACAACACCGCATCGATGGCGCCCCACGCGACGTTGCACCCGACCGTTGCTACGACCAGTCGATGCAGATCGAACTCGCCGCCTTCCGC
>DASUPI010000039.1:0-5229 GCA_036281135.1 Rhodoplanes sp.
CGGCGTAGTCGCCCCGAATTTCTCCGTGCTGCTCGCCTCCCGCATCCTCGCCGGGGTCGTCGCCGGCGGCGTTTTCCCGATCGCGCTCGCGCTCGCCGGCGATCTCGTGCCGGTCGCGCGGCGGCAGGTGGCGATCGGCCGCCTGCTCGCCGCCGCCATGCTCGGCAATCTGCTCGGCTCGCCGTTTGCCGGGATGGTCGGCGACGTGATCGGCTGGCGCGGCGTGTTCGCGCTCGTGACCCTTGTCGCACTGACGCCTTTGCCGCGGCGCTGATCGGTTTCCGCGGCATGACGGTCGATAGGCGGGGGCGATTCGATCCGGCGGCGGTCAGGACGGGCTTCCGGACCATCCGGCGCAATCCGCTGACGAAGGTCTGTTTCACCGCGGTGCTGCTCGATGGCATCTGCGTGTTCGGCCTGTTCCCCTATGTCGCCGCCTTTCTAGTCGCGCGCGGGGAGGAGCGGGCGATCATCGCCGGCCTCGTCATCGCCGGGTTCGGGATCGGAGGGATCATCTATTCGTTCGCCGTTTCCGCGCTGCTCGGCCGGCTCGGTGAACAGCGGATGATGCTCGGCGGCGGCGCCACCCTTGCGGCCGCGCTCCTCATCATTGCATTGGGCCTGCCCTGGCCCGTCGAGTGTCTTGCCTTCACGATGCTGGGGCTCGGCTTCTACTCGCTGCACGGGGTCATCCAGATTTATTCGACCGAGCTTGCGCCGCAATCGCGCGGCCTTGCGATGTCGCTCCACTCGTCCTTCTTTTTCCTGGGCCAGGCGCTCGGGCCGATCGCCTATCGCTACGGCCTCGCGAGCATCGGGCTCGTCGGGACGAACGCGCTTTCCGCGGTCGCGATGCTGCTCGTCGGATTCATGTGCGCGCGTTATTTGCGGCGTGGACGACCGGGCGAAGTCTAGACCTGATCGCGGCGGCCGCCGCGTCGTGAGCGCGACATTGCCGCCACATTCTGTGCCTTTCGCGCAACATATGGATAACTTCGCCCTCCCAACCCGTCCCGAGACCGCTCGCGCCAATTTTCCGCCACACCCCTCCACGATTTCCGGGGGGCCAAGGAACAAACCCCATGCGGCGTAGTTCTGTGGTGGGGGTGGGGTTAGGTGATGGACGCGAAGACCGGCCTCAAGCGCAAGCTGCCGAGCCGTCATGTGACGGAAGGCCCTGAGCGCGCGCCTCACCGTTCCTATTATTACGCGATGGGTCTGACCCGAGAGCAGATCCATCAGCCCTTTGTCGGCGTCGCGACCTGCTGGAACGAGGCGGCGCCCTGCAATATCGCCCTGATGCGTCAGGCCCAGGCCGCCAAGAAGGGCGTCGCGGCCGCCGGCGGCACGCCGCGCGAATTCTGCACCATCACCGTCACCGACGGCATCGCCATGGGCCACGAGGGGATGAAGTCCTCGCTGCCCTCGCGCGAGGTGATTGCCGACTCCGTCGAGCTGACCATGCGCGGCCATGCCTACGACGCGCTGATCGGCCTCGCCGGCTGCGACAAGTCGCTGCCCGGCATGATGATGGCGATGTGCCGCCTAAACGTGCCGTCGATCTTCATCTATGGCGGCTCGATCCTGCCCGGCACTTTCAAAGGCAAGCCGGTCACCGTCCAGGACGTGTTCGAGGCGGTCGGCAAATATTCGGTCGGCGACATGTCCGACGAGGATCTCGATCTGCTCGAGCAGACCGCCTGTCCGTCGGCCGGGGCCTGCGGCGCCCAGTTCACCGCGAACACGATGGCGACGGTGTCGGAGGCGATCGGCCTCGCGCTGCCCTATTCGGCCGGCGCGCCGGCGCCGTACGAGGTGCGCGACCGGTTCTGCATGACCGCGGGCGAGCTGATCGTCGACCTGATCGCGCGCAATCTGCGACCTCGCGAAATTGTGACCCGCGCAGCGCTCGAAAACGCCGCCGCCGTTGTTGCAGCGTCGGGCGGTTCGACCAATGCTGCGCTGCATTTGCCGGCCATTGCCAATGAGTGCGGCATTAAATTCGATCTGTTCGACGTTGCCGACGTATTCAAGCGTACTCCTTATCTCGCAGATTTGAAGCCAGGCGGCCGCTATGTCGCCAAAGATTTGTTTGAGGCTGGCGGCGTTCCGTTGCTCCTGAAAACATTGCTGGATCACGGTTATCTGCACGGCGAGTGCTTGACCGTGACGGGGCGTACCATGGCCGAGAACTTGAAAAGCGTAGCTTGGAATAAGGACCAGGACGTCGTGTATCCGGCGAACCGGCCCTTGCTTCCGACCGGCGGCGTCGTCGGACTTTCGGGCAATCTCGCGCCGGACGGCGCGATCGTGAAGGTGGTCGGGCTCGAGAGCCTCACATTCACCGGTCCCGCGCGCTGCTTCGATGGCGAAGAGGCCTGCTTCGACGCGGTGCGCAAGCGTCAATACGCGGAAGGCGACGTCCTTGTGATCCGCTACGAGGGCCCGAAAGGCGGCCCCGGAATGCGGGAAATGCTCGCCACCACCGCAGCGCTGTACGGACAGGGCACGGGCGGCAAAGTCGCGCTCATCACCGACGGACGTTTCTCCGGCGCGACCCGCGGCTTCTGCGTCGGCCATGTCGGGCCGGAAGCGGCGGTGGGCGGCCCGATCGCGTTGCTGCGCGACGGCGACATCATCGAGATGGACGCCGAGAACGGCACGCTCAACGTCAAGCTCACGAATGCCGAGCTGGACAAGCGGCGGCAAAGCCTCAAGGCCAAGCCGCCGGAATTCACCTCCGGATATCTGTGGAAATACGCCCAACAGGTGGGGCCGGCCCGTGCCGGCGCCGTTACCCATCCGGGCGCTGCGGTCGAGAAGAAGTGTTATGCGGATGTTTAGGCGTTTAAGTCTCGTGGTTGGTCTGGGCTCGGTTCTCGGGCTCTCCTCGGCGCTCGCTTTCGAGTCTGCGCGCGCCCCGAACGGCATCGCGCCCGCGGCGAGCGTCGATGTCTTCCGCCGCAGCAATCCCGAGGCTTCGCTCGGTTCGACCGACCTGCAGTCGCCGCCCGCGGCGCTCCGCAATCTCACTCCCGTTGAGGCGTTCCGCACGGGGGCGCAGGCCTTGCGCGCCGGCGACACCAAGAGCGGCGTCGTTTCGCTCGAATACGCAGCCGCGAGCGGTCACCCGCTCGCCCAGTGGAAGCTCGGCCGCATGTATGCGGAAGGCGACGGGGTGAAGCAGGACGACATGCGCGCCTTCGAGTATTTCCGCGAAATCGCCGACGCTCATGCCGACGAGAGCCCGGGCACCCCGCGCGCCCGCTTCGTCGCCAACGCCTTCGTTGCGCTGGGAGGGTATTACCTGGACGGCATCCCGAACTCGGCGGTGAAGGCCGATCCCGACCGCGCGCGCGAGATGTTCACCTACGCCGCGTCCTATTTCGGCGATCCCGACGCCCAGTACCACCTCGGTCGGATGTATCTCCAAGGCTTCGGCGGCGTGAAGGATCCCAAGCAGGCGGCCCGCTGGCTCCAGCTCGCCGCGAACAAGGGCCAGTACCAGGCCCAGGCCATGCTCGGCACCATGCTCTTCAAGGGCGAGGCGGTCACACGACAGGCCGCCCGCGGCCTGATGTGGCTCACGCTTGCACGCGACGCGGCGACCTCCCAGGAAACCTGGATCGCCGATCTCCATGCCCGCGCCTTCAAGCAGGCGAGCGATGAGGAGCGCGCGACGGCTCTTGCTTTCATCGAGCGCTGGATTCGCGGCGGCCGCCGGGAGTAAGCGTTACCCGGCCTTCGGACTAATCGATGGCTTACAGCTTGCGAGCACGGGCCTAAGGCAAATCGGCTTGCCACGATCCCCTGCTATCTTCCCGCCAACCTGAGTTCGCACCACACCGGCACGTGGTCGGACGGCTTGTCCCAGCCGCGCACATGCTTGTCGATGCCGGCCCCGACCAGGCGGTCGGCCGCCTGCGGCGACAGGAGGAGATGATCGATCCGCAGCCCGAGATTGCGCTGCCAGCACCCTGCCTGGTAGTCCCAGAACGTGTACAGGCCGCCCGCCTCCGAGCCCGCGCGGATCGCATCGGTGAGGCCGAGATTTTTCAGAGTGGAGAATTTCTCCCGCGTGGCGGGCAGGAACAGCGCATCCTTGGTCCAGGCGTCGGGGTTCGGCACGTCCTGCGGCGCCGGGATCACGTTGTAGTCGCCCGCCAGCACCAACGGCTCCTCGAGCGCGAGCCGTTCCTTCGCATAGTCAAAAAGCCGGTCCATCCAACGGAGTTTGTACGAGTATTTTTCTGCAACGGGATTGCCGTTGGGCAGATAGATGGAGGCGATCCGCACGACCCCGTCGGGCGTCGAGACCACCGCCTCGATGAAGCGCGCATGATCGTCGGCGCGGTCTCCGGGCAGGCGAGGGATCACCTCGTCGAACGGGAGGCGCGATAGAATGGCGACCCCGTTGAACGTCTTCTGCCCGTGCACGGCGACGTTGTAGCCGAGCGCTTCGATCGGCTCCCGCGGGAACGCGTCGTCCATGCATTTCGTTTCCTGCAGGCACACGAGGTCGGGCCGTCGGTCCTGCAGCCAGGACACGAGGTGATCGATCCGCTGCTTCACCGAATTGACGTTCCAGGTCGCAATCAGCATGTGCGCTCGTTCGCTGCGCGCGGTCCCCCGGACGCCGCGCGACAGTGCAACGGTGAGCGGAACGGAATCAATTACATTTTGGCAAGGTGGGAGCCGCGGGGCTGCGCCGGATAAGCCGGTATGCTAAATATGGAATATGGTCTGGATGGTTTGCGCGCCCGGCGATGAGCCGTCGCTGCATGGGCGCGGTCGGAGCCGAGGAGCAGGCGAGGGCGCCAGTACGGGAAGCAAACCCGAGAAAGACTGCTTTCCATGAAAAAGCCCGGGCTCCTTGTTGCAGCCGCAGCGCTGATCGCGCTCCTGGGTGGCGCCGCAGCCATGCAGTGGTTCGGCGCGAACGAGCGCGCGGCCGCGCAGGCGCCCAAGATCCCGCAGCCGCGCCTCGTGTCGGTCGAGATGGGTGCTGCGGTCAAGAAGCGAGTGCCGGTGGTCGTCGAGGCGCTCGGAACTGTGACCCCGCTCGCGAGCGTCGCGGTGCGAACGCGCATCGACAGCGAGATCGTCAACATCCATTTCAGCGATGGGTCGCTCGTGAAGGCAGGCGACCTCCTGGTCAGCCTCGATACCCGGGCGCTCGAAGCGCAGATTCGGCAGGCGGAGGCCCAGCTCGCGCGCGATCAGGCGCAG
>DASUPI010000040.1:0-3305 GCA_036281135.1 Rhodoplanes sp.
ATCCGGCATGCGGCCGTTCGAGGCCGCGCTCAAGGGCGCACGCGAGATCGGCTTCACCATCATATCCATCACGCTCTCCCTGATCGCGGTCTTCATCCCGGTCCTGCTGATGGGCGGACTTGTGGGCCGGGTGTTCCGCGAATTCGCGGTCACCATCTCGGTCGCGATCCTGATTTCCGGCTTCGTCTCGCTGACCCTGACGCCGATGCTGTGCGCGCGCTTGCTGCGCGCCGAGCGCCACGAGGCGAAGCAGAATCTGCTGCTCAGGCTGTTCGAGCGGGCGTTCAAGGCCATGTTGCGCGCCTATGAGTGGTCGCTCGATCGCGTGCTCCGCTGGAAGTTCGCGATGCTGGTCGTGACGATAGCGACCATGCTCGGCACGGTTTGGCTCTACATCGCGATTCCCAAGGGGTTCTTCCCGACCGAGGACACCGGCTTCATCGCGGCGACCGTCGAGGGCCCGGCGGACATCTCGTTCAAAGCGATGTCTGAGCGGCAGCGCGAAATCGCCGAGATCGTGGGCTCGGATCCCGCCGTCGTCTATGTCAACTCGACCGCCGGTTCAGGCGGGCCCAACGCCACGACCAATAACGGGCGGATGTTCATCGCGCTTCGGCCGAAGAGCGAGCGCGAGCCTTCGACCGCGGTGATTCAGCGCCTGCGGCAGAAGACGGCCAGCATCGTCGGCATGGCCGCATTCTTTCAGAACGTACAAAACCTCAATCTCACCGGCCGCATCTCGAAGGGCGAGTACCAGTACACGCTCCGTTCGAGCGACACGGACGCGCTGTACCGCGTAGCGCCCGAATTGCGCGACAAGATCGCCCGGCTCGACGGGCTGCGCGACGTCGGCAGCGATCTCTACATCAGCAATCCGCAGATGACGGTCGAGATCAACCGCGAGCGCGCCGCGGCCTACGGCATCTCGGTCGAGCAGATCCGTCAGGAGCTGTTCAACGCGTTCGGCACGCGCCAGGTCGCGACCATCTACACGCCCCCGAACGACTACCAGGTGATTTTAGAGAGCCTGCCCGAGTTCCAGGCGGACCCTGCCGCGCTGTCCAAGATATTCTTGAAGACGGGATCGAGCGGAGTCGGCGCCGCCGCTGCCGGCGCGCTCGCGCCGGGCTCCGGCGTCACCGGCGCCACCGCGCCGACCGGGCCGTCCGTTCCGCTCTCGGCCGTGACGAAGATCGTGCCGACGGTCGGACCGCTGCAGGTCAAACATCAGGGCCAGCAGCCCTCGGTGACGATTTCGTTCAACCTCTCGCCGGGCTTCTCGCTCGGCCAGGCGGTGGACGCGATCCGGCAGATCGAGCGCGACTCGAATCTGCCCGCTTCGGTTTCGACCGGTTTCGAAGGCTCTGCCCATGTCTTTCAGGATTCGCTGCGCGGGCAGGGCATCCTCGTGCTCGCCGCCGTGTTCGCCGCCTATGTGGTGCTCGGCATTCTGTACGAGAGCTTCATCCACCCGATCACAATCATTTCCGGATTGCCATCGGCCGGCGTCGGCGCGCTGTTGACGCTCATGGCGTTTCGCATGGACCTGTCGGTGATCGCGATGATCGGCATCGTCATGCTGGTCGGCATCGTCAAGAAGAACGCGATCATGATGATCGACTTCGCGATCGAGCGCCGCCGGGTCGGTCTCGGCGCCGAACCAGCGATTCGCGAGGCGTGCCTGCT
Organism: Rhodoplanes sp.; assembly: GCA_036281135.1. Taxonomy (GTDB): domain Bacteria; phylum Pseudomonadota; class Alphaproteobacteria; order Rhizobiales; family Xanthobacteraceae; genus Rhodoplanes. Next base: position 1,687 of record DASUPI010000040.1, read on the forward strand.
GCGCTTTCGGCCGATCATGATGACGACCTTCGCCGCCATCTTCGGCGCCCTGCCGGTCGCGCTGGGGGCCGGCGCGGGCGCGGAGCTGCGCCAGCCGCTCGGCATCGCGGTCGTCGGCGGACTCATCCTGTCGCAATTGCTGACGCTCTACATCACGCCGGTTGTCTACATCTATCTCGACCGCTTCGACCGGCGGCTGCGTTTCCGCCTCGAGCCGCAGCTCGAAGAGGTTCGCCCGCGCGAGCGGCCCGCGATCGCCGCCGAGTGAAAAAGCGGCGCTCGCCGCGCCGCCGCTGCGATCGGATGAACCTTGGATGAACGGTTCATCCACATTTCTGCTGGGATCAATCAGCTATTCTACGCGTCCGATGCAATTCGCGTCGGGCCGAACCAAAGCCGTTGCAAGGCAACTAATACTTGACGCAGCAGCCTCATGTAAAGAACCGGCTGCCGCAATTAGTGACTCGTCATGCGCGGGCTTGATCCGCGTATCCAGCTTTGAAAGCACCGCCATTTCAGCAGGATGGATTGCCGGGTCAAGCCCGGCAATGACGGTTCGTATGGGTCGGAGTCGATGAAGCTTGGATAACACAAGCCGTTCGGACCGAAGCCGGTCGAGCGTGTCGGAATGTGCCGGACCGATGAAGGAGAAGAGAATGCGTGGAATAGTTTTCGCGGTGGCTGTTGCAGCCGGGATTGCGCTCGGCGGCGCCTTGAGCAGCATCGTGCGGAACGCGTCCTCCTCGATGAAGTTGTCGGGCAACTGATCGAACGGACCGTCGAAATAGTTGTTCACCCGCGAATTGGTGAAGAACACGCCGATCAGGATTTTGCGAGGGCGGCGTTGATCTCGGTAGAAGGCGTAGCCGGTGCGCTTGCCGATGATGATTCGATCCGTGTGCGGCGAAGGTTCGAAACCGTCCGGCACGTCGGTCGTCTCGTCCAGAGTGTACAGGAAGATCTTGAGGCGCTCGCTGAAAACGAGGAAGAACCGCAGCCCCGATTCGTCGGCGATGGGACCGACGAAAGTCTCCTCCGGCGCAAGCGCGTCGGCGGGCGGCTTCGCCTGCGAGAGATCATTGAGTTCGAAAAGCACGCTGCGTCCCGCATGGGTCACGCGGTACAGAAACCGTTCGAGCTTCTCGACCGTGACGCCGCGGGAAGCATCCAGCAGACGGTAGGTGAGGGGAGTTTCGCGACGCCACTCGGCCATGTCCTCCGAAGCCGAAATGCAGCTTGCCCTGGTCGCGATCGCTGGCGTCGAGGCGGATATTGCCGTTGTAGGGCACGCCACGGTGTACGAAGGTGAAATAGAAATAGTTCTCCGTCGGATAGATCTTCACGCGTTCGGGCAGGCTGTTGAAGACGAAGCTGAAAACGGCCATCGGGTCGTCGACCGCAAGCGAAGTCGGTCGACGGACCTCCTCGATATAGCTCTGATCGGTCTTGAGCTGTGGCCAGTCCTGCGCTTGCGCGACCGCCGTGCCTGTCGCCGGCATTGCGGCCAGAAGCGTTCCGATCCGGCCGACCGCTCGCGCGCGCCATCGCCATCGCGGCCAGCGGCCGTGCTCGCATCGCGCATCACTCATGCGGGTGCTCCGTCAAGGCCGGGCTCGGCG
>DASUPI010000041.1:0-16997 GCA_036281135.1 Rhodoplanes sp.
GGGCCGGGACGAAACGCGCGCGAAGATGAGAAAGAGGAACAATGGCTATATCTTTCTACAAGCAGCTGCGCATCGGGGCCTACGTGCTCAAGCAGAAGATCCTTGGGCGCAAGCGCTATCCGCTCGTCCTGATGCTGGAGCCGCTGTTTCGCTGCAATCTGGCCTGCGCGGGCTGCGGAAAGATCGATTACCCCGAAGCGATCCTCAACCAACGCCTCTCGGTGAAGGACTGCCTCGACGCCGTCGACGAGTGCGGCGCTCCGATGGTGGCGATACCCGGCGGCGAGCCGCTCGTCCATCGGGAGATCGGCGAGATCGTCAAACGGATCGTCGCGCGCAAGAAGTTCGTGTCGCTGTGCACGAATGCGCTGCTGCTCGAGAAGAAGCTGCATCTCTTCGAGCCGTCGCCCTATCTGTTCTTCTCCGTGCATCTCGACGGGCTCAAGCATCACCATGACCGCTCGGTGTGCCAGGAAGGCGTGTTCGATCGCGCGGTCGCCGCGATCAAGGCCGCCAAGGCGAAGGGATTTGCGGTTAACGTCAACGCGACCATCTTCGAGGGAATGCCCGCCAAGGACATCGCCGACTTCCTCGATTTCTGCACGAAGCTCGGCGTCGGCGTGTCGATCTCGTCCGGCTACGCCTATGAGCGGGCGCCCGACCAGAAGAGCTTCCTCAGCCGGCGCCGCACCAAGGAGTTGTTCCGGAACGTGTTCGCCATGGGCAAGGGCAAGCGCTGGAACTTCATGCATTCCGACCTGTATCTCGACTTCCTCGCCGGCAATCAGGAATTCCTGTGCACGCCGTGGGGGATGCCGACCCGCAACATCTTCGGCTGGCAGCGGCCATGCTATCTGCTCGGCGAAGGTTATGCGAATAGCTACAAGGAACTGATGGAGACGACCGACTGGGATTCCTACGGCACCGGTCGTTACGAAAAATGCGCCAACTGCATGGCCCATTGCGGCTACGAGCCGACGGCGGCGAATGCGGTGCTCGCGCATCCGCTGCACGCCTTGAAGATTGCGCTGTTCGGCGTGCGCACCGATGGCGAGATGGCGCCGGAGATCCCGCTCGATAATCAGCGGCCGGCGCAATACGTGTTCTCGCGCCATGTCGAGCGCAAGATCGCCGAGATGCACGCGCAGGAGAAGGACAAGCCGGACCGGCGGCTCGACGCCGCGGAGTGAACAGGCGCTCGCACGGGATGTGCGGCCTCTCGCCTCACATCCCGTACGCGACCGAGCTGCTGTTGGCGCGTCGCAGGTTGCGGTAGCGCGCCATGGCCCAGAGCGGAAAGAACTTCCGGTAGCCGTGATAGCGCAGATAGAAGACGCGGGGGAAGCCGGTCGCGGTAAAGCGTTCCTCGTCCCACAATCCGATGGCGTTCTGGGTTTCCGCAAGAAAGGCGACGCCGCGCGCAACCGCCGGGTGGTCGACCTCGCCGGCCGCCATGAGCCCGAGAAGCGCCCACGCCGTCTGTGACGCGGTGCTCGGCGCCGGCTCGTGACCGCGATAGTCGAGCCTGTAGCTCGCGCCGTCCTCGCCCCAGCCGCCGTCGGCGTTCTGGATCGAAACAAGCCAGCCGACCGCCTTGCGGATTTCCGGCGCGTCATGGTCGAGACCTGCCGCATGGAGCGCGCACAGCACCGACCAGGTGCCGTAGATGTAGTTCAATCCCCAGCGGCCGTACCAGCTTCCGTCGGGCGTCTGCGTTCGGCGCAGATAGTCGACGCCACGCGCGAGCGCCGGGCTCGACTGCGGCGTTTCGCCGAGCTGCGCCAACATGGAGACGCAGCGCGCCGCCACATCCTCGGTCGGCGGATCGAGCAGCGCCCCGTGATCGGCGAAGGGAATGTTGTTGAGATATTGGTGGCTGTTGTCGACATCGAACGCGCCCCAGCCGCCGTTCGTGCCCTGCATGCCAACCACCCATTCTTGCGCGCGTTCGATCGCCTCGGCGAAGCGCGTGTCTTGATTCGCCCGCTGCACGCGGTCCATCGCCATCACGACGACTGCCGTGTCGTCGAGGTCGGGATAATGCGCGTTGGCGTATTGAAACGCCCAGCCGCCCGGCCGCAGCTCCGGCCGCTGCACGCTCCAGTCGCCGCGCAGGTCGAGCACCTGGCGCGGCATCAGCCAGTCGAGCCCCTTGCGAGCCTCCGCCGTCGCGCGGTCGCCGCCTGCTTCGACCAAAGCGTGGCAGGCGAGCGCGGTGTCCCACACCGGCGAGACGCAAGGCTGGCAATAGGCCTCGTGCTCCCGGATCACCAGGAGCTTGTCGAGCGAGCGCCGCGCGATTTCCCGGTCCGGATGGTCCGGCGGATAGCCGAGCACATCAAACATCATGACGACGTTCACCATCGGCGGGAAGATCGCGCCGAGCCCGTCTTCGCCGTTCAGCCGCTCGTTGCAGAAGGACACCGCGGCCTTGATCGCGCGCTCGCGCAGGCTTTTCGGAAACAGCGGCTCGATCGCGCGCAGCGCCGTGTCAACCGCGCGGAAGAACAGAAACCACGACCATTTCTGGTGCGACGCTTTTGCGGGCGGCCCGACCGTCAACGGCGGTTCGAGGAAGAGCTCATCGATACGGATTCCGCGCGGGTTGCGCGCCTTGGACTTGAGCGCTTGCAGCACAAGCAGCGGCACGAGCGTGGTGCGGGCCCAGTAGGAAATCTTCGACAGGTGAAACGGAAACCAGCGCGGCAACAGCATGATTTCCAGCGGCATGACGGGGACCGCGCGCCAGGATATTACGCCGTAGAGCGCAAGGAGCGAACGCGTGAAAACATTGACGCGCGCGGCGCCGCCGGCGGCGAGGATCGCGTCGCGTGACCGGCGCATGTGATCGGCCGCGGGATCATCGCCGATCATTTTCAGCGCGAAATAGGCTTTCACGCTCGCGCTGAGGTCGATGGCGCCGTCACGAAACAGCGGCCAGCCGCCATGCGCGCCTTGACGGCGGCGCAGATACGCGCCGATCTTTGCTTCCAGCTCGGCATCGGTCGGCTCGCCGAGATAATGCTGCAGCAGAACATATTCCGAGGGAATCGTCGCATCCGCTTCGAGCTCGAACACGAAGTGGCCGTCCGGCTGTTGTTCGGCGAGCAGGCCGGCGAGCGCCCTGTCGATCCGGTCATCGAGTTTGTCGTTCGCGCGAAAGCCATGGTCGGCTGACGACGCGCTATAGGGCTTGTCGGCTATCATGGGCTTGCTTATTCCTATAAGGCAAGGGCGAGATCGGCGGCGCGGTTGCCGGACCGGATCGCGCCTTCGATTGTCGCCGGCAGGCCGGTCGCCGTCCAATCGCCGGCGAGGAACAGGTTGCGCCACGCGGTTTGCGCGCCCGGCCGTTTGGCGTTCTCCTCCGGGGTTGCGGCAAAGGTTGCGCGGCGTTCGCGGACGATCTGCCATGCCGGCCGTTCGCCGGACAAGCCGGTCACGGCGCAGACTTCTCGCCAGATAGCGTCGGCGAGGCTGGCGCGCGGTTCATTCATGAATCGATCCGCATTGCTGGTGGTGACGGAAATGCGGCCGGGAAACGCGAACACCCATTCGGATATTCCGTTGAGCACCCCGGTCAGTGCGGGCAGGGACGGCGGAGCGTCGGCGCGAAAATGCGTGTTCAGGATCGCGCGGAACTCGGTCGGCGCGGTGATGCCCGGCACAAGCGTGGCTGCGGCAAAGGCCGGCGCCGCCATGATCACCGCGTCTTGCGTCCCAAGCGCGACGCAGTCAGCGCCGAAGTCGAGTTCGGTCACGCTCGGGCCGTCGCGGCGAAGCGCCCGCAGCTCGTGTCCGAGCCGGATCGTCGCGCCCGCCTTCGCGAGGTAGGCGAGGGCCGGCTCGACGAACGCCGTCCCGAGGCCTTCGCGCGCGATGCGCGGACGGCAGGCCTCGCCGCCGCGCGCGAGCGTCTCGCGAACGATCGCGCCCGCGAGCGCCGCCGAGGCCACGCGCGGATCGGTGTTCAGCGCCGCCGTCAGCAGGGGCGCCAACAGCCGGTCGTAGAGCGGGCCGGCGCAGTCGATGACTTCGGCGAGGGGCCGGTCGGGAGCGAGCAAAAGCCGCGCGAGCCGCAGGTAGTCGAGCGGGTGCGTGTCCGGCACGCGCCGGTCCGCGTCGAAGATCCACCATGGGAAGCGGCCGTCGTTCAGGCGCAGCGTCCATCCCTGCCTGGTGGCGAGATCGAAGAACGGGAACTCGGCCTTGTCCGGGCCGACCAGAAGGCTTTCGCTGCCGATCGCGCGCGCATAGGCGAAGGCGGCATGGTTGCCGGTGAGCAGCAGGTGGTTGCCGTTGTCGATCACGAGGCCGGTTGCGTGATCGTGATAGGAGCGGCATCGTCCGCCCGGCACGGAGGTCGCTTCGTGCAGCGTGACGCTTGCCGACGACGCAACGAGCCGGACCGCCGCGGCGAGCCCGGCCAAGCCGCCGCCGATAATATGGACGGCGCGCGGCATCAGACGAACCCGTATTGCACGACGATACGCAAGAGATGCAGCCGGCCGATGCGAACCGGCGAACGCGGCGCGGTCCATCCGCGGGCGATCAGCTGGTCGAGAATGGCGCGATAGACCTTGCCCATGATGCGCGGCGCCCGCACGCTCAGGCGCGGGCAGCGGTCCATGATCGCGTCGGCTTGCGCAAAATGGTCGCTCGCGCGTTGCACGAGCCCCGCACATACCGTTCCGAGCGCCCGATGCGAGACGACCGCCTGCGGGTCGTCGCCCTCGATGCCCGCTTCCTGCAGGAGTTCGCGCGGGAGATAGAGCCGTCTGATGCTGGCGTCCTCGTCGAGGTCGCGCAATATATTGGTGAGTTGCAGCGCGCGGCCGAGATGGTGAGCGAGAAGCTGGCCGTCCGGTTCGCCGACGCCGAAAATCCGCACGGAAAGCCGGCCCACCGCGCTCGCGACGCGATCGCAATAGAGATCGAGCCGAGCGAGGTCCGGCGCGCGGATGTCCTCGGCGGCATCCATCTCCATGCCCTCGATCACGGCGATGAAGTCTTCCTTGCGCAATCCGAACTCGGCGATGGCGCGCGCCAGAGGTTGATGTTCGGGAGGAGCGGCGCCCGCATAGAGCGCGTCGATCTCGGCGCGCCAGCGCGCGAGGCCAGCCAGGCGCTCGCGGCGGGGGGCCGTCGAGTCGGCGATGTCGTCGATGCGCCGGCAGAAAGAATAGATTTCGAACATGCCGTCGCGCCGGGCGCGCGGCAGAATCCGCATTGCGAAATAGAACGAACTTCCGGCGGCGCGGCCCGGCGCACCCATGTCCTGATCATCGGTTCTAAGAGCGAAGTCTGTCATGTCGGACGCTGATGAATACAGGAGACGACAGATTAGTCACGCGCCGGCTGTGGATTGGTCGGCCCCCCGTGCGCGAGCCGATCCCACAGGCCCCGCACGATTCCGAACAATCCTAGCGCAGCAACCGCCGGTTTGGCGAGGTGAACGCGTTCGCTCAACGGGTCGCGCATTTGCAGAATGTACACCAGCCGCTCGGCGAGCGTCTGGATGACGGCGATCTCGAGCGCAAGCCGCGGGTCGCGCACTTGGCTCGCAAAGCCGCTGCTGTGCTCGAGCAGCCCGGCGGTGCGTTGCGCCAGCTTGGTGATGCAGGCGCGCAACGCGGGCGAGGCGCGCGCCTCTCCGAGCGCTTCGACGCCGCTTCCCTCCGCCGCCAGCGCATCGACAGGAATGTAGACGCGATCGAGGTTGCGGTAGTCGGCGGCACAGTCCTGCAGGTGATTGATGATCTGAAGGGCCGCGCACAGCGCGTCATTGGCCGGCCAGATCGCGCGGCTTTCGCCATGCACATCAAGGACGAAGCGGCCGACCGGCATCGCCGAGTAGGTGCAATAGCCGATCAGGCCGTCGAAATCGGCATAGCGGCGCTTGGTCACATCGAGCCGAAAGGCGGTGAGCAGATCCTGGGCATGGCGCGGAGAAAGTCCCCGCTCGGCGAGCGCCACTCTCAGCGCCGTTCCTTGCGGCTCGTCCGGGACCGGACCGAGCAGGCTTTTTTCGAGGTGATCGAGATAGGCAAGCTTGTCCTGCTCGGCGAGCGTCGGATGATCCGCAATGTCGTCGGCGACGCGGACGAATTCATAGAACGCGAGAATGGTCGCCCGGTGACGCGGATGGACGAGCCAAGAGGCGACGGGAAAATTCTCGTCGCGCGACCCCTTGCCGGATCGCAATGCGGCGGCGCTGTCTATCACCGGCTCAGCCCGGCCCCCCTTAATACGTGCAGCGAAGGCGCCCATCGACACAGATCGAAGCGACAGCAGGCAGCGACGCACATGAAACACGGTCGCGGGCCCTGCGAAGCAGAAGCAGAAGCCATCAGAATTCAGGTGACTGATGGGCGGGCCGAACCCCGCGGCATGCCGGCATGCTCACCAACGCTGCGGCCGCCGAGGCTGCCCAACCCCGCTCGGAGTCCAAAGCATGGGCTGCCGGTCAAGTCAACGGACCGCGGGGCGGGCCAAAGGGGCGGGTGTACGAACGGGCTCGCGTCGGATACCTTGTGCGCTCAACGGGATGAGGTGCGCCAGTGTATGGGGGCTCACTTGTTGCGCATGACCAATGATACCGGCTCGGTCGCCGCGGCCAATGCGGCGTTCCAGCAACGGCTCGACCGCGTGGCGAGCGACATGGAAGCTCTGCTCGACCGGCTGCTCGCGCCCAAACCGGTCAATGACGAGCGCGCGCGCCCGGCACGCCTGCTCGACGCCATGCGCTATGCGACGCTCGGCGGCGGCAAGCGCTTCCGCCCGTTTCTGGTGGTGGAGACCGCCAGCTTGTTCGGCGGGCCGCGCTCGCAGGCGCTGATGGTCGCGAGTGCGGTCGAATTCGTGCACTGCTATTCGCTCGTGCATGACGATCTTCCGGCCATGGACAATGACGATCTGCGGCGCGGCAGGCCGACGACCCACAGGGCCTTCGACGAAGCGACCGCGATCCTCGCGGGGGACGGGCTGCTCACCCTTGCCTTCGACATTTTGTCGCGTCACGACACGCATCCCGATCCGGCGGTGCGCATCGAGCTCGTTTCGGCGCTCGCCCAAGCATCCGGCCTGGGCGGCATGGTGGGCGGGCAGATCCTCGATCTCGCCGCGGAGGGCCGCTTTACGAACGGGGTCTCCCAACGCCTCGGGCAGCAGGAAATCGAGACGCTCGAAGCGATGAAGACGGGCGCATTGCTGCGGTTTTCCTGCGCGAGCGGCGCCATTCTCGGCCGGGCCGACCGCAACGCGCGGCTTGCGCTCGACCGCTACGGCGCGGCGATCGGGAAGGCGTTCCAGATCGCCGACGACCTGCTCGACGCCGAGGGCGATCCCGCGATGGTCGGCAAGGCGACCAACAAGGACGCCGCGGCGCACAAGGCGACCTTTGTGCGCATTCTGGGCATTGAAGGCGCGCGGAAGAAGCTTGCCGAGCTCGTGGCCGATGCGGAAGCGGCGATGGCGCCGTTCGGAGCGAAGGCTGACGTGCTGCGGGCGGCGGCCCGGTTCGTGGCCGAACGGCGGCACTGACCGGTCCTATCCGCTGGTCAGCCGGTCCTCGATGTCGTTGGCGGCCTCTTCGCAGATCGAGGCCAGTTCCATCAGCTCTTTTTTGACGAGTTCGTCGTCCGCCTTGGCGGCGAGCTCGCGGTATTTCGTCGCCTGTTCGCGGAGATAATCCTCGATCACGTCCATGCGGCCTCTCCGTGGGTGTAAGACCCGAGGGACCACCAAGCAGTCTGAACCGCCGTAAAGGCGGCTTCAAGGCTATGCGGCTTGCCTGCGCGGCGTTGCGCCGGTTTTGGTCATGGCGTGTCGTTTGCGCCACCAGGCGCATTCAGCCGGCCTTGAAGGCCTTGGCGAGCGCGTCCGCGCTCCGCGCGAGCAGCCCTCCGTCGGAACCGACCGCGACGAAGGTGAAGCCCCAGCCGATATAACGCCGCGCCGCCTGCTCGTCCGAAGTGAGGATACCGGCGGCCTTGCCGACCGCTTTCAGCCGCCTGGCCGCGTCCTCGATCGCCTCTTGCACGTCCGGATGCGCCGGGTTGCCGGTATGGCCGAGCGACGCGGCGAGGTCCGAGGGGCCGATGAACACGCCGTCGACGCCCTCGACCGCAGCGATCGCCTCGAGCTGATCGAGCGCTTCCCGGGTTTCCGCCTGCACCAGCACGCAGACCTGCGCATTGGCCCGCTGCAGGTAATTGGCGATGCGGCCATACCGGCTCGCGCGGACGCCGAGCGCGCTGCCGCGCACCCCCTCAGGCGCGTAGCGGGTGGCAGCGACCGCGCGCCGCGCCTCCGCGGCGCTCTGGACCCACGGGACCAGCAAAGTGTGCACGCCGAGATCCATGATGCGCTTGATGAGCACGGTGTCGTTCCAGGCCGGCCGGACGATCGGCGTGGCCGTGCCGCGACTCATCGCCTGGAGCTGAGGAAGGAGGCCGGCGATCTCGTTCGGGGCGTGCTCGGTATCGAGCAGGATCCAGTCAAACCCGGCGTCGGCAATGATGTCGGCGACGATGTGGCTTGCAAGCGCGCTCCACAGGCCGATCTGCAGACGGCCTTCGGCCAGGGCTTGCTTGAAGGGATTACGGGGCAGGTCCATTGGGCGTGGAAATCTCAGCGAGGAAGGCGGATCAGGCGGGCGATCCCTCGCCGGAAAACCTGTGCCCCTTGTACTTACGGCCTGACGTCGCTCGGCGTTGCGCCGTCAGGCGGCCGACTTGACGCGGACCTTGGTCGCAATCGGCCCCGTGTCGCCAACCCCTTCGACATAATAAACCTCGTCCCCCCGGGAGAGCGAATCGAAGTCGCCGGAGAGCACGCTGTTCCGGTGAAAATAGAGCAGCGCCCCTTCCGAAGTCACCAGGAAGCCGAAATCCTGCTCCGCCTGCACCTCGGCGACCTGGCCGAGGCGCTGGTTGGTTGCGTCGTGCAGCGGCGCCTTGGTGCGCCCGTGCCGCTGGTTCTTCAGCTCGACCAGCTGGCGTTCGGCGATGCGGAACGCCTCGTTGATCGCGTTCTGCAGGTCGGGCCGCTGGAACTTGCGCTGAAGATGCTCTGGCTCATGGCTGACAATGAGGTCGGCGCGCCCGGGGATCCCGATCTCGATATGTACTACGGGCGGAATCGACGGGCCGTTCACCTTGGCGCGCTTGTCCACGCGCACGCGGCAGGAAGCGATGCGATCAAAAATGCGTTCGAGCTCGGCGATATGGGCGCGGATTTCCCGCTCCGCCCACTCGGATGGCTCCATATTGTGAAAGGCGATCTCGACGGGACCTTGCATGGATTACTCCCGGCCGATGCGATGTCCGGTTAGTCTATGGTCTCTTCCGTCGAATTTCCAGGCCACGCGGATTACGTCGTCGGCGCGCGATCAGCCGTTCCGGAACATTGCCGCTTGGAATAGATTAATTTGACACCGAATAACGCAGTCCAATGCCCGACAAGTCGCGCATCACTCTGTCTTCCTCACCAGCGCCCGGCGGCGAGGCCCGAGCGCCCGAGAGCCGCGCGCCCGGACAGAGCTGCCGATCCGCCGCCAAGCGGTGAGCAGCTTATGGCCCAGGTCCTGCCACTGAGAGCTGAGGTGAGAAGACGCGCCGAGCTTTCGCCGCAGTGCGATCGAGGCGCGCGGATGAGTCCGAACGGCCAAAGGCCGAGTTGCTTCCGGCTGCACGGAGAGAGCCGGGCAAAAAGACCACCGGGGGCTTGCCCGGTGGCCTTTCATTCCAAGCGAAACGCGCGATGCGTCAGACGATGACGCGCTGCCGCTTCGGCTCGTGCGCCTCGATCTCGCCCTCGGCGCGTTCGGGAGTGCCCGACGCAGGCAACTGCAGCACGGTCGCGTTCTGGCCTTCGCACAGCCGAGTCAGCAGAACGACTTGGCCGCTCGGGAACTCGATCGCGTCATGGTGCTCGTAGGGATTGTCCATGTTGATCTGCCGGAACCGGGCGACACGCTCGCGCAACTTGCGAGTCGGGAAGAAGCCCAAGGCATGATCGCATTCGACGTCGCGGTCGAAGGCGAGTTCGGTGCCCGGAAGAATGCAAACCGCCACGTTCGGCTCGCCCACCTCGGCAAAGCCGCGGGTGATGGAGTTGTTGAACTTCGTGGTCACCAGTAAATCACCCACTTTCGCGGCTCGTGTAGCCACATGCTGTAGGCTGTAGTCACACATCGATCGTTTCTCCTCTTGCGATGGGCAAACGGGACCGCCGCTCGAGGGCTCGCAATCCCGCGTTTCAGTCCGACCGACAATTGAGCAAACGCGCTGCGCCAGCGGTATCGGTGCGGTCCGTAAGGTGCTCCGAGGACTGCACGGTCTCTGGGAGCCGCCTGTAAACGGAATTGCCGGGTGTAAACTCCGTTCCCTTGCAAAAAAAAAATCGGAAGCTTGCTACAGGTTAATGAACTGGCTTTTCATAAACCTATTCAATGCGTTCACGTTTATTATCGAAACAACAACATCAAAATGTCGCAGGCAATGCCCGGCTTTTCAGGGTTTTTCCGCAAAGGCGGAATGCGTGCGAGGCGTGAAACAAGACGAATCGGCCGCAGCGCAGCAAAATTATCGCGATGCAGCAACGCACTTGCGGCATGGACGATACGGCTCGGACGCCTTTTTTTGTTCGTCTTTATAAGTCACGATTGTCCGATTATTCAGCGGATCTTTTGTTCAACGATCATTGATCAGCGCGCGAATCGAACACCGGCGGGGATTTATTTGTTCTTTGAACTCAGCGGATTTCTTAACCCCGGCGGATTCCGTGTCGCCGCATTTCTTCGCAACTGCGTTAGCTGGGCGAACAAGCTCGCGACCGCCGCGTTGAACCAAGTGTCTGCATTGAGCCGGACTGGCGATGACTGCGGATCTCGTGAAGAATCGCAAATTCGACCGCAAGCCCTACGAGGCGCTGTGGCGGCATCTGGCGAGCTTTGCGCCGCTGTCCGATCAGGAAATGTCGATCATCCGACAGACCAGCGCCGCCGCGACCGAGCTTGCGCCGGGCGCGGAGTTGTACGTTGAAGGCCAATATTTGAGCAAGCCGGCGGCGCTGCTGTCAGGCTGGGCGTGTCGACTGCGGGTGCTCGCCGACGGACGGCGGCAGATCTTCGATTTTCTGCTGCCCGGCGATTTGTTCGGCCACTGTACGGCCCTCAACACGGTGGCTTCGACCTCGGCGCTGACCCTGACCACGGCGCGAATCGCGAGCGCCGGTTGTCTCTTCGAAATGGCGGTGGAGCCGAAACGCTTTCCCGGGCTCTCCCGCGCCTGGGCGGCGGCGCAGGCGCGGCAGGACGCCTTCCTCCTTAATCACGTGGTGCGGCTTGGCCGGCAGACCGCTTACGAACGGGTCGCTCACCTCCTGGTTGAACTCAGTCACCGTCTCGATGAGATCGGGTTCGACACCGGCACTTTCGTGCCGATGCCGCTCACCCAGGAAATGATGGCGGATGCGCTCGGCCTCAGCGTGGTTCACGTCAACCGCACGCTGAAGCAGTTGCGGCGGGAACGCCTGATCGAATTGCGGGCCGCTTCGATGCGCGTGATCAAGCCCGAGGCGCTAGCCGCCATCGCCGATTTCCGCTGGCCGCAGGCGGCACTCTCCCGTTCATAGCATTCGCGATCGGGCAGAACGCGCCGCTATTCGCGCTCCGCGGCCCCTGACGCTTGCGCGATCCCGGTCAAGCCTTCTACCATCCGGCCCGATTGCAACGGAGGAGTGCTGATGATTTCGAACACCCGCGTCCGCGTGAGCCGGCGCCGTCTCTTGGGCGGGGCCGCCGCCGCGACCGCAATCCTCGCCGCGCCGGCGATCGTGCGCGCCCAAGCGAAGGCGCTCAAGATCGCGGTCGTGCTGCCGCGCTCGGGCTATCTCGCAGCCGCCGGGCAATCCTGCTATCGCGGCGCCGTGATCGCGCCGAAGGTCCTTGCCGATTACGGCTATCCGACCGAGCTCGTCCGCGTCGATTTCGAATCCAATGTCGACCAAGCGCGCACCCAGACCGAGCGGGCGGTCGCCGACGGCGCGCAGTGCATCGTCGGCGCGTTCGAATCCGGGGCGACGCTCGCGATGGCGCAGGTCTGCGAGCAGCGGCAGGTGCCGCTCGTGATCAATATCGCCGCCGCGCCGCAGATCACCGAGCAAGGCTACGAATATCTCGTGCGCAATTTCCAGACCGGCCCGCAACTCGTCACCAACGGGCTGCGGCTTATCAAGGATCTCATCGCGGCGACCAAGGTCGAGTTGAAGAGCGCGGTATTCATACACGCCAATGACACGTTCGGGACGGCGCAGCGCGCGGCGATGGACCGCCTGTTCTCTGCCGCGCAGATGCCGTTCCAGCTTGCGGAGTCGATCGCCTACGACCCGAAGGCGCAGGATCTCGCGGTCGAGGTCACGCGCATCCGGGCGATCAATCCCGATCTCGTGCTGGGACGCGCTCGGCCGACGCGATCAAGCTCGTGCGCGACATGGTGCGGCAGCGTTTCGAGCCGAAAGCGATCATCTCGCCGGGCTCGCCCGGCCTGTATGACGAGGAATTCTACCAGGCGCTCGGGCCCCTCTCGGACTATGCGATCTATAATCTGCCCTGGGCGAACCCGAAGTCGAATATGACCGAAGCGCTGGCCGCGGCGTATAAGGCGGCGCATCCGAACAACCGCTTCGAGGTCGATTGCTTCAATGTCGGCTTCACCTTCGAAGCCATGCTCATCGCCGCCGACGGGTTCAAGCGCGCCGGCGCCGCGAACGGGCCCGAGCTGATGGAGGCGATCCGGACGACCGACATTGCCGAGCAAGTGATGATCGGCGGCCCGATCAAATTCGACGACAAGGGTCAGAACAACAATATCGGATCCGCGGTCATCCAGAACCGCAACCGTACGCCGACCGTGGTGCTGCCCGAGTCCGCTGCGACCATGACGCCCGTCCTGCCGATGCCGCCGTGGCAGGGGCGGGTGTGAGAACCGCCCGCCCGCCCGACGCGACGATCGTCGGGTCGCGTTGCGGTTGACGAACACGACGGCGCTAATTGCTCCTACACGGTTCATGGCCCTGATTATCCTCCCCCGCAGCGGGGATGGGAACCGCCCATCGCAGGCAAGCTTGCGCAGCCTGCACGGGCTTGGCTGCGTCGGCGGTGGAGGGGGCGTGAATTCGCTGCTGTTCCCCTCCACCATGCTGCGCATGGTCCCCCTCTCGCGTTTCACAGGGGAGGATGGAGACAAGTGCTTTATGGGCAGGCCGTGCCGCGCGAGGTTGCGCGGGCGCGTCGATCTGAGGTAACCCGTTCGGGTCCTTGTCATTCCGAGCGGCTTGCATCGCCGCTCCGGTGACGCTCCCATGCATAAGCCGCGATGTGGTCGATCTATCTCAACGTCGTCATCCAAGGCGTTCTGACCGGGCTCGTCTACGGGCTGATGGCGCTCGGGCTGTCGGTGATTTTCGGGGTCGTGCGGGTCGTGAACTTCGCGCATGGCGAGTTCGCGGTGATCGCGATGTATGCCGCCTTCATCCTGTTCAAGGCCTATGGCCTCGATCCGCTGATCGCGGTCGCGCCGATCGCGCTTGCGTTCTTCGCAGTGGGCTTCGCGCTGCAGGCGGCGTTGATCAATTCCTTCGTCAGCAGCCCCGAGCATGAACAGTTCATCCTGCTGGTCGCGCTCGCCATCATCATCGTGAACGGGCTGTTGATGATCTTCGGGCCGGACGCGCAGCCGGCGCATCTGCCCTATTCGTTCGACAGCTATCTCGTCGGGTCGCTGATCATCGACAAGGTGCGGGTCCATGCGGCGGTCGCCGCGGTCGTGGTTTCAGCCGCGCTGTTCACATTTTTCCGCCACACCCGCACCGGCACGGCGATCCGCGCCTGCGCCGACAATCTCGTGGGCGCGACCGTGGTCGGCCTCGACGTCAAACGCCTGTATGCGTTCACCTTCGGCCTCGGGCTCGCCTGCGTCGGCGCCGCCGGCGCCTTGATGGTGACGATCGCCGATGCGGCGCCGGGCCTTGGTCCCGCCTATACGCTGCTTGCCTTCACCATCGTGATCATCGGCGGGCTCGGCTCGATGTCGGGCGCCCTTGTCGGCGGCGTGCTGATCGGCGTGTCGGAGGCGCTCGCCGGCTTCCTCATCGCCCCATCGATGAAGAGCATGTTCTCGTTCGCCCTGCTGATCGCCGTGTTGGTGTTGCGGCCGCAAGGCCTGATGGGAAAGAAGCAGGCATGAAGGCGCTCTGGGGCGCAATGACCTCGCGCGGCAAGCTTCTCCTGGCCGTTCTCGTTGTCGTGCTCCTCGCCCCGCCTTTCGCGGTGAACCGCTATCTGCTCTCTGTGCTGACGCTGATCCTCTATTTCGTGTATGTCGGACAGGCCTGGAACCTGATGATGGGCTATGCCGGCCAGCTCTCGCTCGGGCATGCGCTTTATGTCGGGCTCGGCGGCTATGTGGCGGCGGCGTTGTGGGTGCATTTCGGAATCGGGCCGTGGCTCGGCCTGTTCCCGGCGGTTGCGGTCGCGGCGGCGTTCGGGGCGGCGATCGGATGGCTCGGCTTCCGCTTCGGGATCGAAGGCGTGTATTTCGCGCTGCTCACCATCGCCTTCGCCGAATTCACCCGCATCGGCTTCGACCACATCGCCTTCACCGGCGGGGCGGGCGGGCTCTTTCTGCCCTATGAGGAAAAGCGCCTCGGCGAATGGTGGAATCTGCGCGGCGGCCAGCACTTCTTTTATTACCTCGCCTTCGTGCTCGCGTCTGCCGGCGTGCTCCTCACCGCGCTGCTTTCGCGCGCCCGGCTCGGCTTCCAGTGGCTCGCGATCCGCGAGGACGAGATCGCCGCGCAGGCGCTCGGCATCGACGTGTTTCGCGTCAAAATGAAGGCGGTGCTGATCTCCTCCGGCATGACCGCGGTGGGTGGGGTGTTCTACGCGTTCTACAACAACAGCCTGTTCCCGGCGCAGGTGTTCGATATGGGCCGGTCGATCGAGTTGATTCTGGCGCCGATCGTGGGCGGGCTCGGCACGATTTTCGGCCCGGTGATCGGCGCGTTCATCCTGACGCCGCTCGGCGAAGTCCTGATCGCGGCGACCGAGCGGCTTGGCGTCAATGCGCCGGGGGTCAAGGCCTTGTTCTTCGGCCTCACGCTGATGATCATCATTTCGCTCGTGCCGACCGGCGTGTGGCCGTGGATCGCGCGGCGTCTCGAACTCACGAAGCGATAGCCGTGACGCCGCTCCTCTCGGTCTCAGGCGTCAGCAGACGTTTCCGCGGCTTGATCGCCGTCGACAAAGCGAGCTTCGATCTCGCCGCCGGCGAAATCTACGCGGTGATCGGACCGAACGGGGCCGGCAAGACGACGCTTTTCAACATGATCGCGGGCATGCTCGCGCCCGACGAGGGAACGATCGCCTTCCGCGGCCAGCGGATCGACGGCATGCCGGCCGACGCGGTGTGCCGGCTCGGTATCGGCCGCACCTTCCAGATCGTGCGGCCCTTCCCTGCGCTCTCCGTCGAGGACAATGTGGTCGTCGGCGCGCTTCTGCACCGGGCCGATGTGGCGGCGGCGCGCCGGCACGCACGCGACGTGCTCGCCAAGCTCGATCTGTTCGACAAGCGCGCCGTCACCGCCGCCGCCCTCACGCTGCCGGACCGCAAGCGGCTCGAAGTCGCGCGCGCGCTCGCGACCGACCCCAAGCTTCTCCTGCTCGACGAGGTGATGGCGGGTCTCGTCCCGACCGAGACCGACCGCATGGTGGAGATCCTGCGCGGCGTCAATCGCGAGATGGGCGTGACCATCCTGCTGATCGAGCACGTGATGCGCGCGGTGATGGCGCTCGCGGGCCGCGTGCTCGTGCTCCATCACGGCGCGCGGATCGCGCAAGGAACGCCGCAGGAGATCGTGCGCGATCCCAAGGTGATCACGTCCTATCTCGGCGCGGAGGCTGCGTTCTGATGCTGTCCGTGCGTGAGCTCGATGTCTTCTACGGCGACGCGCAGGCGCTCGCCGGCGTGTCGTTCGATGTCCCGGAAGGCGGCATCGTCGCGATCGTCGGCGCGAACGGCGCGGGCAAGACCTCGCTGATCCGCACCATCGCCGGCATGCACCGGCCCGCGCGCGGGCGCATCGCGTTCAATGGCGCGGAGATTGCCGGCTGGCCGAGCTATCGCGTGTGCAATCTCGGCATCGGCCAGGTGGCGGAGGGCCGCCAGATCTTCCCGACGCTGACGGTCAGCGAGAACCTCGAGACGGGCGCGATGCTGCCGCGGGCGCGGGGAAAGCGCGCAGCCCAGCTCGCCCGCGTGTTCGCCCTGTTTCCCATTCTCGAGGAACGGCTGCGCCAGAACGCGGGCACGCTGTCCGGCGGCGACCAGCAGATGCTCGCGATCGGCCCCTGCCTGATGGGCGCGCCCGATCTCGTGATGTTCGACGAGCCCTCGCTCGGGCTTGCGCCCGCGATCGTGCAGGACGTGCTGCGCACGATCCGCGAGCTGAACCGCGAAGGGCTCACCTGCGTGCTGGTCGAGCAGAACGTCGCGCTCTCGCTCAAGCTCGCCGACCGCGCCTATGTGCTCGAGAACGGGCGCGTGACGCTGTCCGGCGCCGGCGCCGAGCTGTTGGCCGATGACCGCGTGCGGCAGGCCTATCTGGGGATGTGAGCAAGATAGAAAAAATCGTTAGCTCGTGATATCCAATTTTTGGCGTTCGCTCTTCGAGGGCGCGTTGGTTACGTCAATTATTCCATGATTCTTGAGACAGAACGTGCGCTGCTGGCGGAGTCTTCCGCAGATAGATCGTGGCGATAACTGGTGGGCTCCGATGGTGCTGGAAAACGACGACGCTCTTATCCGATCGTTGTTTGCCGATGGCCCGCTGAGTGACGGTACCATACTTAAAGCGATGAAGATCGCGCGTTGCGCGGGAGTAGAAGATATAGAACTTGCAAACTCTATCATTCCGGGGACTGGCGACTATTTGCC
>DASUPI010000042.1:0-3198 GCA_036281135.1 Rhodoplanes sp.
CGGGCTGCACAACGAGGGATCGGAGCTCCTGATGGAGCGCCTCAAGAACAAGATCGACATGGATTTCGATACGGCGCGGCGGCTGTTCACCCTGGTAACCGTGCTGCACTGGAAAGGGTGAACGGACATGGACGCGCCGACCCGCGCTGGGCTTCCCCACGCGGTTCTATTCGCCTGCGCGCAAAACTCGGTGCGTTCGCCGATGGCGGCCGCCATGTTCCGCCGCTTGTTCGGGCAGATGAGCTATGCCCGGTCGGCCGGCGCCCGCAAGGGCGAGGCGGATCCGTTCGCCGTCGCCGTCATGGACGAGATCGGCATCGATCTCACCAAGCATCGGCCGCGAACCTTCGAGGAGCTGGAAGACTTGGATGGCTTGAACTTCGATCTCATCGTGACGCTTTCGCCTGAGGCGCATCACCGGGCGCTCGAACTCACGCGCGCGCTCGCGGTCGATGTCGAGTACTGGCCCACCAACGATCCGACCATTACCGAAGGCAGCCGCGAGCAGCGGCTCGACGGTTACCGCGCGTTACGCGATCAGCTCATGGCGCGAATCAAAAAGCGTTTCGGCTGGCGTCCCGGCGGCAACGAATAGATGCTCGATCGATAGCGCCGAGCGCATCTGAAGGTATCGGCCGTTGTCGTCCCGCATTGTTTCCGGTAGGGTCCACGCCCGACCTTCGAGGGGGCGCTCGCGGCGGACGCGAAGACCGTTGGCAGCCGCTCCAAGTCCGGCTGAGCAATGGACAGCGTATGGCGAAAGAAGAACTGCTGGAGTTTCCCGGCGTCGTGTCGGAATTGCTCCCGAACGCCACTTTCCGAGTCAAGCTCGAGAACGGCCACGAAATCATCGCCCACACCGCAGGACGCATGCGCAAGAACCGCATCCGCGTGCTCGCCGGCGACAAGGTGCTTGTCGAAATGACTCCCTATGACCTCACCAAAGGCCGCATCACCTACCGCTTCAAATAATCGTTCCGAGCAATTGCCATAACGGATCGACTCCTCGATGACCTTCCGCACCCGCAGATACGTTCTGAACGGTCCGTTCCGCTTGAAACGGCGATCAGGCTGGCAACGCCGCCGTTTTACATTCACCTTCGACGTCAATCGCGCTTGAACGGCATCCCATGATCGGCCGGCCGAAATTCGTGCTCGCCTCGGGTTCGCCCCGACGCCTCACGCTCATCAACCAGGCGGGAATCGAGCCGGACGCCCTGCGGCCGGCGGACGTCGACGAGGTGCCGAAAAAAGGCGAGCTGCCGCGCGCCTGCGCGAATCGGCTCGCCCGCGCCAAGGCGGAGGTTGCGCTCGCCGTCGTGCGCGACGACCCCGACCTGCAGGGCGCCTTCATCCTTGCCGCCGACACGGTGGTCGCGGTCGGCCGCCGCATCCTGCCCAAGGCCGAATTGCTGGACGAGGCGGCGCAGTGCCTGCGCCTGCTCTCAGGGCGCAACCATCGTGTCTATACCGCGATCTGCCTGGTGACGCCGAAAGAGGGCTTCCGCCAACGGCTGGTGGAGACGCGTGTGCGGTTCAAACGGCTGTCGCCGGATGACATCGAGGCCTATCTCGCCTCCGGCGAATGGCGCGGCAAGGCGGGCGGCTATGCGGCGCAGGGGCTCGCCGGAACATTCATCGTCAAGATCGTCGGCTCATATTCGAGCGTGGTCGGCCTACCGCTCTACGAGACCATGACGATGCTCGCGGGCGAGGGCTATCCGGTGCATTTCGGCTGGCTCAACCCCGCCTGAGCGGAGCCTCCGTCGTTGCGAAAGATGATGCGGCGTTCTGAAACCGACGCTCGCACGCTCTTCCGCGAGGGGAGGGGAATTTCAATTCCGGACCAGCGCTCCCACATATCCTCCATGTCCTCGCCCGCAGACGCACGATCTCCGAAACAGAGCAAATGCCCGATCTGCACGAAGCCCGCCGTCGAGCGGTTCCGGCCGTTCTGCTCGCGCCGCTGCGCTGACGTCGATCTCAACCGATGGCTGTCCGGCGTGTATGCCGTTCCGGCCGTCGAGGCGGAAGCCGATCAGGACGCCGAACCGGGCGCAGCGAGCCTTCCCGCGGGCGCGTGTGAGAGGGGCGGCGGAACGGGGAGCGCACCGACAGACGTCCTGACCGCGGGTTGCGGTTACCGTCCGCCCATTGAACGAATGGGGGAGGGCTCCGCGTCGAAGGCTCTGTTATGGTAGCGAGCTGATCTGGCGCTGTCCTGCCGGGCTTCCCTCTCCGGCCGTTCTGGGCTAAGCATCGCGCGCCGCGCCGGCTCAGGGCGCGCGCACGCAGAACGGCAGGCGGCGCGTAAACGACGCCTTTTTTTGTGCCCGATTTCGGGAATGGAATGCCCAAACGCACCGACATTTCCTCGATCCTGATCATCGGCGCGGGGCCCATCGTCATCGGGCAGGCCTGCGAGTTCGACTATTCCGGCACACAAGCGGTCAAGGCGCTGAAGGCCGACGGCTATCGAATCATCCTGGTCAATTCCAATCCGGCGACCATCATGACCGATCCGGAGATGGCCGACGCCACCTATGTCGAGCCGATCACGCCGGAGATCGTCGCCAAAATCATCGAGAAGGAGCGGCCGGACGCCCTGCTTCCGACCATGGGCGGACAGACCGCGCTCAACACCGCGCTGTCGCTGCGCCGCATGGGGGTGCTCGACCGGTTCGGCGTCACCATGATCGGAGCGACCGCCGAGGCGATCGACAAGGCGGAGGACCGCGAGCTTTTTCGCGAGGCGATGAAGAAGATCGGCCTCGAGACGCCGAAATCCTGCCTCGCCAACGCCTCCGACCTGAAGAAGGCGGACCGCGAGCAGCGCACGGGCGAAATCGAGAAGATCAAGCTGCTCGGTCTGCCGGCCGAGGAGGAACAGCGCGCGCTCGACGCTTTCGAGGCGGGCTGGGCCGCCGGCGAGGCGGACCGCAAGCGCCGCTACATCGCCAAGGGGCTGGTGGAAGCGCTCGCGGCGCTGGAGGAGGTCGGCCTGCCCGCGATCATCCGCCCCTCCTTCACCCTCGCCGGAACCGGCGGCGGGATTGCGTACAACAAGGCGGAGTTCATCGCCATCGTCGAGCGCGGGCTCGACGCCTCTCCCACCACCGAGGTGCTGATCGAGGAGAGCGTGCTCGGGTGGAAAGAGTTCGAGATGGAGGTCGTTCGCGACAAGAACGACAACTGCAT
>DASUPI010000043.1:0-4670 GCA_036281135.1 Rhodoplanes sp.
ATGCCTGATCGGCTGCGTGGCCGCGCTAGCGCCAGCCCGCGCGACACCGCCGAGACCGGACGCGACGCCGGCCGCGCCGCTCTGTCCGGCCGATGCGAGGCTGTAGGACGTCGCCGCACCCCCGGCGAGCGCAGCGCCGCCGCGTGCCGCGGCGGCGGTCGCGCCGATCGCCGCCCCTGCTCCCCTCACGGCCAGGCCCGCGGCAGCGCCGCCCGCCACAACCGCGCCACCCGCAGCGAGGCCGGTGCCGATGGCTGCGCCCGCGCCAAGTTGCGGGCCGCCGGAAATCAGGCCATTGGCGATGCCGGGCCCGAAGATGCCGAGGCCGAGTAGCGAGAGCGCGGCGAGCACAATCGCCATGGCGTCCTCGACCGACGGCTGATTGCCGCCGAAGCCACGTGTGAATTCGGCGAACAACGTCGAGCCGATGCCGATGACGACGGCGAGCACCAGCACTTTGACGCCGGACGAGACGATGTTGCCGAGCACGCGCTCGGCGAGAAAGGCGGTCTTGCCGAACAGACCGAACGGGATCAGCACGAAGCCGGCGAGAGTCGTCAGCTTGAACTCGATCAGCGTGACGAAAAGCTGGATGGCGAGGATGAAGAAGGCGAGCAGCACCATCACCCACGCGAACAGCAGCACGACGATCTGGATGAAGTTCTCGAAGAAGGCGATGTAGCCCATCAGGCCGGAGATGGATTCGAGGATCGGCCGTCCGGCGTCGAGTCCGACCTGCGCGACGCGTCCGGGACGCAGGAGATCGGTCGTGGAGAAGCCGGTGCCGGACGCCTTGAGCCCGAGACCGGCGAAGCTCTCGAACACGATCTTCGCCAGCGCGTTCCAGTTGCCGATGATGTAGGCGAAGACGCCGACGAACAGCGTCTTCTTTACCAGTCGCGCAATGATGTCCTCGTCGGCGCCCCACGACCAGAACAGCGCCGCCATCGTCATGTCGATGACGATTAGCGTGGTGGCGATGAAGGCGACCTCGCCGCCGAGCAACCCGAAACCTGAGTCGATGTAGCGGGTGAAGACTTCGAGGAAACGATCGATGACGCCGGCGCCGCCCATCAGCGCACCCCGTCGCGATCAGGCTGGACGCCGGCGGACGAAGTCTGTCCTGGCTCTTGACGGGGCCAGCGGCGACAGGGGCATTGGCGCCGGCGTCCGAGTGTGAAGAGGACGGCGCGGAGAAGCGTCGCCGGCTTTCCGCCCAAGCGCGGCGGCAGGTGGCGTCGGCTGCGTTCTGCTCCGGCGTGATGGTGCGGCAGCGGGCCAGCTCAGTCGCCAGCGGGTCAACGAGAACAGCCGCCGGTGGAACGTCTCGATTCTCGTCGTCGTCGTGCCGCGACTGATTGACGGCGAGAGTGATCGCCGCAGCGACGAAGGCCAACGTGGCGGCGCGAAGCAGCAGGCCCGCTACGTCGTGAGGCTCGTGCGGAATCCCACGCCGCAATCGCAATCGGGCCCTCATTGCTGGAACATCCGGGCGTTGCCGGGCTGATAGCCCTGGCCGGGTGTGAGGAAGCGGCGAAGCTGCTCACGCCCCTGCTCCTGCGCCGCGGTGCGCTGGGCCGCTTCAAGGCTCTGCGCACGTCCCTGCGCGGCAACGACGGCGGTGAGATCGCCGAGTTGCTGCGTCTGCAAGGCGAGGATCTGGTTGCCGGCTTGCGCTGCCTGCAATGCGCCGGATGCCGCCTGGCTGGATGTCACCAGCGACGACATCGTGGTGCGATTGGTGTCGAGATTGCCGACGACGCCGGCCTGAACTTTCAGCGCATCCTGGAGCGCCGCGACGGAGTTCTGCCAGCGCTGGCGCGCGCCGTCGACCAGCGACTGATCGGGCGCGGATGTTGAAGCCGCGCCATAGGTCGTGGAGAAGGCGCGGTCGATCTGCTGCACGTCATAGGCGATGCGCTGCGCCTGACTGAGAAGCTGCTGGGTGCGCTGGATCGACTGCTGGATCTGCTGGAGCGATGACTGCGGCAGGTTCGCGAGATTGCGCGCCTGATTGATCAGCATCTGCGCCTGGTTCTGGAGCGACGTGATCTGGTTGTTGATCTGCTCCAGCGCGCGCGCCGCCGTCAGGATGTTCTGGCTGTAGTTCCAGGGATCGAACACGGTCTGCCCATAGGCGGGATGCACCATTACGGGGACCATCGCGAGCGGCGCGGACAGGGCCGCGGCGAGAAGCGCCGCGCGCATGCGGACATGGCTTGCGTTCATGACGGCGCCTCCACATTGGTCAGGTTGGGAATGAGATCGGCGGCCCACAGCAAGCCGCGATCGGCCAGCCAGGCTTCGGGAAAAGCGTCGCGGCCGAATTCGGACAGTATGCGGCCGATGGCGGCGTGATCGGTCTTGGACGACGCCGCGCAGAAGGCGAGCGCGACGGGCCCAAGACCCAGCTCGAACAGGCGGTTGCCACGCCGTGACTGGCAGTAGTAGTCGCGCTTGGGTGTGGCACGGGCAATGATCTCGATTTGGCGATCGTTGAGGCCGAAGCGCCGATAGATCGTGGTGATCTGCGGCTCGATCGCCCGCTCATTGGGGAGAAAGATGCGCGTCGGGCAACTCTCGACGATGGCGGGCGCAATCGCGCTGCCGTCGATGTCGGACAGCGACTGCGTGGCGAAGATGACGGAGGCGTTTTTCTTGCGCAGCGTCTTGAGCCATTCGCGCAGTTGCGCGGCGAAGCCGCCATCGTCGAGCGCGAGCCAACCTTCGTCGATGATGAGTAGCGTCGGCCGACCATCAAGGCGGCCTTCGATGCGATGGAAGAGATAGGCGAGTACGGCGGGCGCGGCGGCAGTGCCGATCAGACCTTCGGTCTCGAAAGCCTGGACGGGCGACTCGCCGAGACGCTCGTTCTCGGCGTCGAGCAGCCGGCCGTGGGGACCGCCGATGCAATACGGCTGCAAGGCCTGCTTCAGCTTCGCGGACTGCAGCAGCACCGCGAGGCCTGTCAGCGTCCGCTCCTCCACGGGCGCGCCGGCAAGCGAGGTCAGCGCAGACCAGAGATGCTCCTTCACCTCGGGCGTCACCGCGACGCCCTCACGGGAGAGGATGTCGACGATCCAGTCCGCGGCCCATGCCCGTTCCGGCGTGTGATGGATGCCGGCGAGCGGTTGGAGCGAGACCATGTCGACGTCAGGCGCCGGGCCAACAACTGAGGCGCCAGGCCCTTCGTCGTCATCGGATCGGCGGGAGGCGTTGCCGCCGAGATCATGCCAGTCGCCGCGCATGGCGAGGGCAGCCGCCCGAATGCTGCCGCCGAAGTCGAAGGCGAACACCTGGGAACGCGGATAGCGCCGGAACTGAAGCGCCATCAGGGCCAACAGCACCGACTTGCCGGCGCCGGTCGGCCCGACAATCAGCGAATGGCCGACGTCACCGACATGCAGCGAGAAGCGGAACGGCGTCGAGCCTTCGGTCTTTCCGAAGAACAGCGGCGGCGCGTCGAAATGCTCGGTCTCCGGGCCTGCCCAGACCGCGGAGAGCGGAATCATGTGGGCGAGATTGAGGGTGGAAACCGGCGCTTGGCGCACATTGGCGTAAGTCTGGCCCGGCAATGATCCCAGCCATGCTTCGATGGCATTCACGCCCTCGGCCATGCAGGTGAAGTCGCGGCCCTGGATGATCTTTTCGACCAGGCGCAGCTTCTCGGCGGCAACGCCGGCGTCCTGATCCCAGACCGTCACCGTCGCGGTAACGTAGACTTGGCCGACGTCGTCCGAGCCCAGTTCCTGCAAGGCCATGTCTGCGTCGGCGGCCTTGTTGGCAGCGTCGGTGTCGACCAGGACCGACGCCTCGTTGGTCATCACCTCCTTCAGGATCGCCGCGATCGACTTCCGCTTGGCGAACCACTGACGCCGGATCTTGGTCAGCAGCCTGACGGCGTCGGTCTTGTCGATCAGGATGGCGCGTGTCGACCAGCGATAGGGAAACGCAAGCCTATTCAGCTCATCGAGGATGCCGGAATGGGTCGCGGTCGGAAATCCGATCACCGTGAGCGTGCGCAGATGCGCGTCGCCCAAGCGTGGCTCGAGTCCGCCCGCGAGCGGCTGATCGGCCAGCAGCGCGTCGAGGTGTACCGGTGTCTCAGGCACGCGCACGCGCTGCTGTTTGGTTGAGATCGTCGAATGAAGATAGGTGAGCGTCGCTGTGTCATCGAGCCATGCGGATTCGGGCACGAAGCCTTCGACAAGCTGCAGCACGCGGTCGGTGCGGTCGATAAAGCCACGCAACAACTCGTGGGGATCGACGCCCGATTGCGCGCGGCCCTCATACAGCCAGGTCTCGGCACGCGCGGCGTCTTCCGCCGGCGGCAGCCACACGAAGGTGAGGTAATAGCGGCTCTCGAAATGGATGCCGGCCTGCTCGAATGCGTCCTGCCGCTCCAGGTCGACCAGCGCCGAGACGGAATCCGGAAACATGCTGTGCGGATAGAGCTGCGCGGGAAGCCGAGAGGCTTCGACGAAGATTGCCCAGCCCGAGCCGAGACGGCGCAGCACATTGTTGAGCCGGGCCGTGGCGCCGACGAGTTCGGCCGGCGTCGCGCTGTCGAGATCGGGGCCACGGAACCGCGCCGTTCGCTGAAAGCTACCGTCCTTGTTGAGGACAACACCGTGCGCGACCAACGCGGCCCATGGCAGATAGTCGGCAAG
>DASUPI010000044.1:0-5583 GCA_036281135.1 Rhodoplanes sp.
AACTCGAGGCTGCCATCGAGACCTGGCTCACCGAGCGCAACGCCAAACCGAAGCCCTTCAAGTGGACCGCCAAAGCCAATATCATCCTCGAGAAGAATGCACGTGCCAGGCGCGCGCTGGAGGAAGACCTCGCGGCGGGTACTAAATGAATGAGTCAGAACACTAGAAGGGGGAGGGTCGGGGTGGGGGTCGGGTTGAATGAAATGACCCCCCGGCGCTAATGCGCCGACCTCCCCTTTCCGGGGAGGTGGTTTGATTCCATCCAAGCCGAACTCGCGCTACTCGCAGCTCCGCGCGCCCTGACGCACGAGGACGCATGGACCGCAAGGGCGACCGCGTGTTTTCCTGCACGCTGCCGGCCGGATGCCCGCCTTGCGGCGAACATCGAACAAACGTTGACGCAAATCAAAGCAGGGCGTGAAACGCCCTCTACGCTTTTTATTGGCGAGTTGGGCCAATAGTTTGCGCGGCGGCACTGGGAGCCTGCATGGCATGAACATTCGCGAGCGGGTCGAGGATGCCGCCATAATGACCGCGCCGACTTTGACCATATCCCCCGAGAAGGTCTGCTACGTCATCCTCAAGGCGCGTGAGTTCGACGTGCAGGATAACGCACCGGGCGACGACGCGGAGACCGACGACGAGTCCTGGTCCGCGCTCGCTGCCCACCATGACGATCCGACCTATCGCGAGCTAAAGGCTTTCATCGGCTCGCTCAATCAGGACGAACAGGTCGATCTCGTCGCGTTGACCTGGCTCGGCCGCGGCGACGCGACAATCGACGAATGGGACGATCTGCGCGCGGAGGCCGCCCGCGCTCACAACAAGCGCACCGCCTCCTACCTACTCTCCAAGCCGATGCTGCCCGACCATCTGGAAGATGCGCTCGACCAGTTCGGCCTGTCGTGCGAAGATTACGATCTCGGTCATTTCTGAGGGCGCATGCATCGCCCCGCGGTATCACGTAGGGAGCGATGGCGCAGACGGACCCGGCAACCCCGCTCAAGCGTACGCCGCTGCACGCGCTGCATGTGCGGCTCGGCGCGCGCATGGTGCCGTTTGCGGGTTACGACATGCCGGTGCAATACCCGACCGGCATCATCAAGGAGCATGAGCATACCCGCGCCGCGGCCGGCCTGTTCGACGTGTCGCATATGGGACAGATCGCGCTCCGCCCGCGCTCGGGACGAATCGAAGACGCCGCGCGCGCTCTCGAGACGCTCGTGCCGGCGGACATTGTCGGACTGCCGCAAGGACGGCAGCGCTATGCGCTGTTCACCAATGAGGGCGGCGGCATTCTCGATGACCTGATGGTCTCGAACCAGGGCGACCATCTCTTCCTTGTCGTCAACGCCTCCCGCAAGGAGGCCGATGAAGAGCATCTGCGCACGCATCTCGCGGCAAGCTGCGAGGTCGTGCCGCTCTGCGAACGCGCGCTCGTGGCGTTGCAGGGTCCGCAGGCGGTGGACGTGCTCGCGTCGTTTGCGCCCGAGCTGCGCGCGATGCGGTTCATGGATGCGCGAACGATCGCCCTGATGGGCGAGCGCTGCCTCGCCTCGCGCTCCGGCTATACCGGCGAAGACGGGTTCGAGATCAGCCTTCCCGCCGAGAAGGCCGAGGCTTTCTGCGGAGCCCTCCTGCAGAACCCGGCGGTCAAGCCGATCGGCCTCGGCGCGCGCGACAGCTTGCGGCTCGAGGCGGGCCTGTGCCTTTACGGCGCCGACCTCGACGTCATCACGACGCCAGTCGAAGCCGCGCTCGTATGGAGCATCGGCGGAGTTCGCCGCGCCGGCGGCGCGCGGGCCGGCGGCTTTCCCGGCGGCGAGACCATCCTGAAGCAAATGGCCGAAGGCGCGCGGCGACGCCGGGTCGGGCTGAAGCCGGAAGGCCGCGCGCCGGTGCGCGGCGGCGCCATAATCTACCGCGCCGAGCATGGGGGCGAGCCGATCGGGTCCGTCGCGTCGGGCGGCTTCGGCGTGAGCGTCGGCGCGCCGGTGGCGATGGGCTATGTCAAGCCTGCGCTGGCGCAGCCAGGAACGACGCTGTTTGCCGATGTGCGCGGGAAGCGCCTGCCGGTGCGCGTCGCGGCGCTGCCGTTCGTTCCCGCGCGGTTCAAGCGATAGAGGACTGAAGGAGCTGGGCGATGCTGAAATACACCAAGGACCACGAATGGTTGCGGCTGGA
The DNA here is from genome assembly GCA_036281135.1 of Rhodoplanes sp. Classification (GTDB taxonomy): domain Bacteria; phylum Pseudomonadota; class Alphaproteobacteria; order Rhizobiales; family Xanthobacteraceae; genus Rhodoplanes. The sequence goes on from DASUPI010000044.1 coordinate 2,185, forward strand.
GGGCGATCTCGCAACCATCGGGATCACGCCCTATGCGCAGGACAAGCTCGGCGATCTCGTTTTCGTCGAACTGCCGAGCATCGGCGCGACGTTCGAGCAGGGCGCGCCGGCCGCGGTCGTCGAATCGGTGAAGGCGGCGTCCGACGTCTATGCGCCGGTGACCGGCGAGGTGGTCGCGGTCAACGACAAGGTGGCGACCGAGCCGGGTCTCGTGAACAGCGATCCAATCGGCGACGGCTGGCTGTTCCGGATCAAGATCGCCGACAAGACCGAATTCGACGCGCTGCTCGACGAGGCGGGATACAAGGCGATCCTGGACTGAGCGTCGGCCCGCGCGGTCACCCCTCCAGGCCCGCCACCGCGCGGGCGAAATCTCGCGCCGCGAACGGCGAGAGATCGTCGATCCCCTCCCCCACCCCGATGAAATGCACGGGCAGCCCGAATTTCGCGGAAACCGCGACCAGGATGCCGCCGCGCGCGGTGCCGTCGAGCTTCGTCATGACGAGGCCGGTCACGCCGGCGGTTTTCAGGAACTCCTCGACCTGCGACAGCGCGTTCTGCCCGACCGTGGCGTCGAGCACGAGCAGCACCGCATGCGGGGCGGTCGCATCGAGCTTGCGCATCACGCGCACGATCTTTTCCAATTCACCCATCAGCGCGGACTTGTTCTGCAAGCGCCCGGCGGTGTCGACGATCAGCACGTCGGCGCCCTGCGCGCGCGCTGTGGCAAGCGCGTCATAGGTGAGCCCGGCCGCGTCCGCTCCCTGCGCGCCCGCGATGACCTGGCTCTTCGTGCGATCCCCCCAGATCTTGATCTGCTCGATGGCGGCGGCGCGGAAGGTGTCGCCGGCGGCCAGCATCACCTTGTGGCGTTCCGCCGAGAAACGCGCGGCGAGCTTGCCGATGGTCGTCGTCTTGCCCGATCCATTGACGCCGACGACCAGGATGACGAAAGGCTTCGCCGCCGCATCGATCACCAGCGGCTGGGCGACGTCCGACAGGATTTTCTCCACCTCGCCGGCGAGGACCGCTTTGACCTCCTCGGGCGTGACGGACTTGTCGTAGCGGCCCTCGCTCACTTTGTCCGCCACCGCCGCGGCCGTCTGCACGCCGAGATCGGCGCGGATCAGCGCCTCCTCGAGTTCCTCGATGACGGAACCGTCCAGCTTGCGCTTGGTGACGAGGTCGGTGATCGCGCCGCCCAGCGAGGCGGAGGTGCGCTTGAGGCCCGTGGCGAGCTTTCGCCACCAGTCTTGCTTGGGCGCGTTTTCGTCGCTGCTGTCATTCATGTCGGGGCCTGTGTTACCGCTTTCGCCATGACGCCGGAAGAGATGCAAGCCCGCATTCTTTATCGCGACGGCCTGATGCTGGTGATGGATAAGCCGGCCGGCCTGCCGGTCCATCGCGGACCGAAGGGCGGCGCAAGCCTGGAAGACTTCTTCGATGCCCTGCGTTTCGGCCTGCCGCGGCCGCCGGCGCTCGCCCACCGGCTCGACAAGGAGACCTCCGGCTGCCTCGTGCTCGGCCGGCACCGCAAGGCGCTTGCTCATCTGGGGCTGTTGTTCAAGCACGGCAAGGTGGGAAAAACCTACTGGGCGGTGGTCGAAGGCGGCCCAGACGCAGCGGACGGCGTGATCGACCTGCCGCTTGCGCGCCTCGACGCGACCCGCGGCTGGTGGATGAAGCCCGATCCCAAAGGCATGCCGTCCGTGACGCGTTGGCGGGTGATGGGCCGCGCCACGCTTGTTGCGGAGGAAAACCCGACGGCTGTCGGCAACGCGGACAATCGCGGCCGTCGGACCGATCAAGACCGGCCCCCTCTCCCCTTGAGGGGAAGGGTTGGCGAGGGGGGCGCGCTCGGGATGCTCGACGCCGCGGAGGTACCCCCCTCCCGACCGGCCCAAGGCCGGTCGGCCTCTCCCGCAAGGGGGGAGGTGAACGACGTGACGGCGTCTCAGCCTGGGGACGTGAACAGATCGGTCACTTGGCTCGCGCTCGAACCGCTGACCGGGCGGACGCATCAATTGCGGGTGCACTGCGCCGCCATGGGCTGGCCGATCACGGGCGACAACATCTATGGGACCGCGCCGCGCTTCGGCGGACCCGGCCTGCATCTGCATGCGCGCGAGATCGTCGTGCCGCTCGGCAAGAACCGCGACCCGGTGCGCGTCGTCGCGCCGGTCCCCGCGCATATGCGTGACCTGCTGTGCGCCTGCGGTTTTCCGAAGGAGTAAACGGGGGTGTCCGGACCTGCAAACTAGGCGTCTTCCCTAAGACGCGCTACAATATTTTTTGTGATGTTATTATCGTTATAATCCGTCGATACTGTTCTAACGTAAACGAGTTCCTATGACGCGAGAATGCTCGATACAATCAAGATATACATATTCGAGGAATGGCGCGTGATTAGCCAGGCTCCCGCGTCTTTTATATTGGCGATAATGGTTGTCGGGACTTTCGTTTGGGCGGCCATCACGTGGGCTTACCGCAGTATACTCGGTAATAAAGAATCAGAACTAAATTTACTTGAGCGTCAAATCAGCAACCTACGACACTCTCCAGCAGTCGAAATTGCTTTCGCGCCTACTCATACATCAACTTACCTAAGGGCTCGTGGGGAAATTATCGAATCGGAATTACCGGTGAGGGGATTCCCACGGTGACTCGCGTGGTTTAGAATCGCCGTGTGATTGATGATACGGCAATTAAGTTACGGTATTCGGCGCTCGATTCTGTGCTGGACGAGCGTGGGCGACGTCGGTTTGCAGCCGCGGAAGCGCTGGCGGCTGGGCGTGGCGGGGTCGTGGCCGTCTCGCGGATCACCGGCATTGCGCGCAGCACGATCGGTCGCGGGCTGGCGGAACTGCGCGGCGAGGCGGAGCCCGAGGCGGCGCCTGGTCGGGTGCGCCGGAAGGGCGCCGGCCGCCCGGCCCTCGTGGACGCCGATCCGACGCTGCTCGGCGATCTCGCGGGATTGGTGGAGCCGACGACGCGCGGCGATCCCATGGCGCCGCTGCTGTGGACCGCCAAGAGCCTGCGCAATTTGGCGGCCGAGCTTCATGGGTTCGGCCACCGCATTTCGCACAATGTGGTGGGCGATCTTCTGCGCCATCTCGGGTACAGCCTCCAGGCCAATCGCAAGACCCGCGAGGGGACGGAGCATCCCGACCGCGATGCCCAGTTCGGGTACATCAACAGAAAGGTGAAGCAAGCGCTGGCGGCGAATGAGCCGGCGATTTCGGTCGACACCAAGAAGAAGGAACTGGTGGGCGATTTCCGGAATGGTGGGCGTGAGTACCGCCCGAAGGGTCGGCCCGAACCGGTCCGCGTGCACGACTTCATCATCCCGGAGCTCGGCCGGGCAGCGCCCTACGGCGTCTACGACATCGCCGACAATGC
>DASUPI010000045.1:0-3602 GCA_036281135.1 Rhodoplanes sp.
TCAAATGCTTGTTGTTCAAGGGGCTTCCGGCCCGGCGACGCCCCACGATCGTCGCCCCTCGACCAAGCGCGCGTACGTAGTCATGGCCGACGGGCGTTACGAACCACTTAAAACGCATTGATCGGTTATCAACGCCGGTCATCTTCTCTGCTCCGAACAGCGACCGATGATTTCGCGGAGCGCGTCGAGCCCGTCCGTCAAGGCCGCCGGACCGGGCTGCAGGATCAGCGTCGAGTTGATCTCGTAAAGGCGGTCGCTCCGGACCGCCGGAAGCGCCGCGAAGCCGGGCCGCGCCTTAACCCGGTCCGGCATGAATTTCTTGCCGCACCACGATCCGATGATGAGGTCGGGAGCGGCCGCGATCACGTCCTGCGGCGAGACGATGCGATCCTTGCCCGCCTTGTTCCGCGCCTTGTCGGCGAAAACATCGACGCCGCCCGCTGCCTCGATCAGCTCGGAGACCCAGCGGCTGCCGGCGATGATCGGCTCGTACCATTCCTCGAAAACACGCGCGGCCGCCAGCCCGCCGGCGGCGGCGCGAGCGCGTCAAGCTTGCGCTCGAACTCGCGGGCAAGCGCCTCGGCTTTCTCCCCTGCGCCGACCATCGCGCCGAGCAACCGGATCATGTCGAGTATTCCGGCGATGTCGTGATGGTTGAAGGCATGCACGGCGACGCCGCGGCGGATCAGTTGCGCGGCGATGTCGGCCTGCAGGTCGGAATAGGTCAGCACGAGGTCCGGCGCGAGGGCGAGAATGCCGTCGATGTCGGCGCTGGTGAAGGCCGAGACGCGCGGCTTCTCGCGGCGCACTTGCGGCGGGCGCACGGCGAAGCCGGACACGCCGACGATGCGCGCATCCTCGCCGAGGAGGTAAAGCGTCTCGACGGTCTCCTCGGTCAGGCAGACGATCCGCTGCGGCGGAAACATGGACCCTCCTCATCATCCATTCCGGGACCCCGAGCCCAGCGAGGTTAACCCAGAATTTACGGCGCCCTAACGCAATGAGCGTGGATTGAGGGCGGACGGCTCGCAAGGCCGGGCGCGTCGCCAGCGCTGTCTTGCCCGAAGATGCGCGCCGGCGCATGTTAAGCGCCTCGCTCTGGACCAATCCCCACCGCATCCATGGATCGAACGTGAAGGTCGCCGTCGCAGAACCCCTGGGGTTCGACCACCTGAAGATCATTGAGCGGCCGGAGCCGCGGCCACGCGCGGGCGAGGTGCTGGTGCGGCTGCGCGCCGCCTCGCTCAATTACCGCGATCTCATCGCCATCGAGGGCGGCTACGGCTCGCAGCAGAAGCGGAGCGACCTCGTTCCGCTCTCCGACGGGGCGGGTGAAATCGTCGAACTCGGCGAGGGAGTGACACGCTGGCGCGCGGGCGATCGCGTGGTCGGCTGCTTCTTCCCCGGCTGGCAGAGCGGGCCGCCGAATGCAGAGCGGCTCGCAGTCAATCTGGGCGGGTCGGTCGACGGGGTTGCCTGCGAGTACCGCGTGTTCGGCGAAGACGCGGTCCTGCCGATCCCGCCCCATCTCGATTATGCCGAGGCCGCCACCCTGCCCTGCGCGGCGCTCACCGCCTGGGTCGCGGTCATCGAGCAGCATGCGATCAATCCGAGCCATGCCGTGCTCACGCAGGGGACGGGCGGCGTCGCGCTGTTCGCGGTTCAATTCGCGGCGCTCGCCGGCGCTGCGGTCATCGCGACCTCGTCCGCGACGGACAAGCTCGAACGGCTGCGCGCGCTCGGGGCGCGGCATCTCATCAATTACAACGACGATGCGACCTGGGGACAAACGGCGTTCAAGCTTGCCGGCGAAGGCGTCGACCTCGTCGTCGACACCGGGGGCGCGCAGACGCTGTCGCAGTCGTTCCGCGCGGTGCGGGTCGGCGGGTCGGTCAGCGTGATCGGCGTCGTCAGCGGGGCCAAGCACGCGCTGCACATCCCAATCCTGATCGCGAAATATATCCGCCTGCAGCCCGTGATCGTCGGCAATCGCGACCAGTTCGCCGCGATGCTGCGCGCCGTCGAGCATCACGAAGTGCGACCGGTGATCGACCGGGTGTTCCCGTTCGCGGATCTCCGCGCGGCCCTGCAATATCTGAAGAGCGGCCGCCACTTCGGCAAAGTCTGCGTCGCGATGTGAACGCGACAGCCGCCGGAACAACGTCCCTCGGGTCTCGTCGTTCTCGGAAGCGGCGGTGCGCGTGTCGCGCCCCCAGTGACGTTTTGCGGAGCTGTCACCGGTAGTTCGGCGGCAGCGTGTTGTGGATGTCGGTTGCGGCGACCGCGGCGTGGCCGGTGGCGACGCTGATCTGGTGCAGGTCGGTCGTCACGTCGCCGGCGGCGTAGAGGTTCTCGACCGACGTGCGCAGATGATCGTCGACGAAGAGACAGCCATTCACATTGCAGGCGCCGCCGAGACCGAGAGCAAGATCGGAGCGCACCGTCGCCCCCATGGCGGGATAGAGCACATCCGCCTCGATCCGCTCGCCCGCCGCGGTCACGGCGGCAATAAGCTCGCCATCGGGAAACAGCTCGACCACCGGAGCACGCGGTTCGGCGATCCCGGCGGCCTGCAAGGCGCGCCGTTCGTCGCCGCTGAGCGCGACCTCCGGACCCAGCGCCAGCAGCAGCACATTCTTGCTGTAGGTGCGCAGGAACAGCGCCTTCTTCAGGGCATGATGGACGGGTCCCAGCACCGCGATGCGCTTGTCCATGGCCTCGTAGGCGTCGCAGACCGGGCAGTAGCGCACCCGCGCACTGCCGACCAGCCAATCGAGCGCGGGGAGGTCCGGGCTCCCGTCGACGATGCCGGTCGCAAGCAGCACCTTGCGGGCGCGCACGGAATGCGAGCCGATCGCGGCGCGCAAGCCGGCGGCGTCCTGCTCGAGCGCGGCGACTTCACCCTTGCGGAGCGTCGCGCCGTACAGCTCGGCCTGATCGCGCAGCCGCATGAGCAGCGCATTGCCGGAAATACCGCCGGCAAATCCGGGATAGTTATGTGACTCGGGAATGAGGGCCGCGCGACTTGCGCCGGCATCGACCAGGAGCACGCGGCGGCGGAATCGCGCGAGATAGATCGCGGCGGTGAGACCGGCCGGTCCACCGCCCACGATGAGGCAATCGAGGATTTCGTCGCCAGCCGCTTCCGCCGTCATCGCCGCCCGTTCGCCTGCGCCCGCTTCGAGTAACTCGGGATAACGAGCCGCGTTCCAGACTACAGAACTGAACGGAGCGGACGGGACTGAACGAGAGCGGATTCCTGCCTTGCTCAGTCGGCGGATTGGTCGCCGACCAATATGCGCAAATCGGTCACGTCGCGATGGGCCTCGGCCGGCGCGATCTTCATCTGATTCAAGGGCGCGGCAATTGCTTGAGACGCGGGCATGACCAAGCTGTCGCGATGCACGGTCGTGGCGGCGACCCGATGCGGAGCGAGAAGGGCAATCGCGGCGATTGCGGCGAATACGATCAAGAGGCCGGCCGCCAAAGGCGCGATGACATGAGAGCCTCCTGCTTTCCATGAGGGCGCAAGTCTCCGGCGCGGCCGGGCCAATCCCTCAATTTTACAGAACGCTACCTCGCTTCTAAAGCAGGGGCTGTAG
>DASUPI010000046.1:0-7292 GCA_036281135.1 Rhodoplanes sp.
GACCCGGGTCGGACCGACATGCTTCATCGCCGGATGATGCGCAGGGGCGAACATGAAGCCGATATTCGCCTCGCGGATGCAGGCGGTGATGCGCTCGGGCGGCAGATCGATGCGCACGCCGAGCGCGGCGAGCACGTCGGCTGCGCCCGAGCGCGACGACAGCGCACGGTTGCCGTGCTTCGCCACGGGCACGCCCGCGCCGGCCACGATGAAGGCGGCGCAGGTCGAGATATTGTACGAGCCGGAGGCGTCGCCCCCGGTCCCCACAACGTCGATCGCGTGCGGCGGGGCGTCCACCCGCAGCATCTTCTCCCGCATGGCGGTGACCGCGCCGGTGATCTCGTCGACGGTCTCGCCGCGCACGCGCAGCGCCATCAGCAGGCCGCCCATTTGCGAGGGAGTCGCTTCCCCCGACATCATGCTCGCAAACGCGTCCGCCGCCTCGTCGCGGCTGAGCGCGGCGCCGGTCGCGACCTGCGCGATGAGCGCCTTCAGCTCGGCCATGCGGCACCCTGATGCGCCGGGCGCGACCGGCCCGAGCCCGCTCCATTCTGGCGTCCCGTTGCAGCGTTCCAATCGCGGGCGAGGTCGAGGAAGTTCTTGAGGATCACGTGGCCATGCTCGGAGGCGATGCTCTCGGGATGGAATTGCACGCCATGCACGGGCCGCCACTTGTGCTCGAGCGCCATGATCAGCTGGTCGTTGGTCTGCGCCGTCACCGCGAGTTCGTCCGGCAGGGTCGCGCGGTCGACCACCAGCGAGTGATAGCGCGTGGCGCGGAATGTCGCGTTGATGCCGCGGAAAATCCCCTTGCCCTCGTGGCTCATCTCCGAGAGCTTGCCGTGCACCGGCTGCGGCGCGCGGATCACGTCGCCGCCGAACGCCTGCCCGATCGCCTGATGCCCGAGGCAGACGCCGAGCATCGGGATGGTGGCCGAGGCCCGCATGATCAGATCGAGGCAGATGCCGGCCTCGTTCGGCGTGCACGGGCCGGGCGAGAGCACAATCGCGTCGGGCTCGGCCGCGATCACCTCGGCGGTCGTGATCTTGTCGTTACGGTGCACCGCGACCTCCGCACCAAGCCCGCCGAGATAATGGACGAGGTTGAAGGTGAAGCTGTCGTAATTGTCGATGAGGATGATCATGCGGCACCGATAGAACCGGGCCGGCGAGGGGTCAAGCGCGTCACGCCCGTCTAGGAAGGGATTCCGGATGGTCAGCCCGCGAATCGTCAGCCCGGCGGGTCATGCTTAGCTACGTTTGCCCGTTCGCCGGTGATAAACTCAAACACGGCCGCAATCCGAATAGGCGGCGAACCCCAGTAGGGACAGGGCGTGGTCCGCCATGCCAAGCCCGCCGGTCCGGCTCGTAGGCTTTTAGTTGCGCCAATCCCGCACGGGTTCTGGTACCTTCCGCCGATTCGTGGGGACCGAATATGCGAACCTTTCTGCAACTTGGATTTCTTTGCTTCCTTCTTGCCGCTTGCGGCGATGGACAGCCTGCGAAAAGCGAAAAAGGCGAGCGAGGCCCACCCGGCCCACCCGGAACTCCTGGTTCCCCCGGAACCGTAATCCGCATGACCGAAACAGAGTGCCGCAGTCGCTGTTCAGTCACGTGCGAGCCTAATGAAAAAATTCTGAACGCATATATGCGCGGCGGCGCTGGAGGCAGATTGGTGTTTGACGAACCCAACCAAGCAACTTTCCGCCCTCAGGGGCGTGACACCGGCGCGACCACGATAGTTCTGGCCTGCATCCCGAAATAGCGGCGCGACGCGGTACGCGCTGTCACGCGAACCATGCTGGATGTGCCTGCGCACGGCGTGCCTGCTTATAACGCTCGGCGCGGCCCGCGCCGGCCACGGGAGGGCGGTCGCGACAACAAGCCCCCGGGGGGAGGATCGGCGGGTTTTCCCGCCTCCCGTTCATGATAATATTGGAACTGACCGGCGAGCTCAGCGCCTCGGGCGCAGATCAGGGGTGGAATGACGCAAATCCCGAATTACCCGGACCGCGAGCGCTTAGCGCCCATCGTGGTCCGTATTGTAGGAGATCGTGGCCTCGTCCAAAACATACACGAGAATATCGACAATGAGACGGTGCATGAGACTGCAGGTGAGGCAGCCCGTCGGCTGATGGCGATCGAGCATGCCGACTGGGGCCGAGCCGAGATCGAGATTCACGGAGAACCTGTCGAGCCAGAATTGGTCGGGTATTGGCGAATGCTTGCGCGAGAGGCGATTGAATATCCGGATGAGTTCGACCGACTCGTGCGATCTATCGAAGAGGCTGTCGCCTGACCAAATCGATACAGCGGGGAGGGTAAGGCCCGTGCAATTTCCAGGATCGAGCAGTGGCCGCCTCCGGGCGGCCTTTTGCCATTTCGTTCATTTGAGCGGGTCGGGCTACCGGCAACGCGGAAGCTCTGAACTGTCTTGTTGTGCGTCGTTCAGACCCGCCCGGCTCACTGCCCCCGCTTCGCCGCGCTAGCGAATCGCCGCGCCTCCTCGGCGGCGCGGAACAAAGCTTTCGCCTTGTTCACGCATTCCTGCTGCTCGGCGGCGGGATTCGAATCGGCGACGATGCCGGCACCCGCCTGCACATACATTTTTCCGTCCTTGACGAGCGCGGTGCGCAGCACGATGCAGCTGTCCATGTCGCCCGCCGCGGAGAAATAGCCGACGCAGCCGGCATAGAGGCCGCGCTTCTCCTTCTCCAGCTCGTCGATGATCTGCATGGCCCGCACCTTGGGCGCGCCGGAGACGGTGCCCGCGGGAAAGCCGGCCGCGAGCGCGTCGAGCGCGTCGAAGCAGGGATCGAGCCCGCCTTCCACATTGGACACGATGTGCATCACCTGGCTGTAGCGCTCAATGAAGAACTGGTCGGTGACCTGCACGGTGCCGATCGACGAGACCCGCCCGACATCGTTGCGGCCGAGGTCGAGCAGCATCAGGTGCTCGGCCCGCTCCTTCGGATCCTCAAGAAGCTCGTCTTCGAGCGCCTGGTCTTCGTGCGGGGTCGTCCCGCGCGGTCGCGTTCCGGCGATCGGCCGGATCGTCACCTGGCCCTCGCGCACCCGCACCAGGATTTCCGGGCTCGAGCCGGCGACGGCGAAGCTGCCGTAATCGAGGAAAAACAGGAAAGGCGCGGGGTTGACGCGTCGGAGCGCGCGGTAGAGCGAAAACGGCGGCAGCGCGAACGGCGTCTCGAAACGCTGCGCCAGCACGACCTGGAAGATATCGCCGGCGGCGATGTATTCCTTGGCCTTGCGGACCATCTCCGCGTATTCGGCGGCGATGGTGTTGGAGACCGGCTTCACCTCGATCGCCTCGTCGGCGGCGCCCGCCGGCTCGTGAGCAAGCGGACGGTCGAGCGCGTCGGTGATCGCCTTGAGCCGCTCGACCGCGCGCGCATAGGCCGAGCTGGCCGAGACGGCCTGGTCCGGCCGCACTGGGGTCACGACCGTAATCGTGTCGGTGACCGCGTCGAACACGATCACCACCGTCGGGCGCACCAGGATCGCGTCGGGGATGCCGATCGGGTCGGGCCGCGGCGCGCCGAGCTCTTCCATCAGCCGGACCATGTCGTAGCCGAGATAGCCGAACACGCCGGCCGCCATCGGCGGGAGGTGATGGGGAAGATCGATGCGGCTTTCCGCGATCACGGCGCGCAGCGCCGCGAGCGGCGGTTCCGCGCAGGGGATGAAGGCGTCGGGCGCAGAAAGCGCCGTGCGGTTGATCTCGGCCGTCGCGCCGCTTGCGCGGAATATGAGGTCCGGATCAAGCCCGATGATGGAATAGCGGGCGCGCACCGCGCCGCCCTCGACCGACTCGAGCAGGAAAGCGGGCGGCCTGTCGGCGGCGACCTTGATGAAGGCCGAGACGGCCGTTTCCAGGTCGCCGACAAGCGTCGTCGAAACGACCTGGGCCACCCCGCGCTGATAGGCTTCCGCGAACGCCGCGGCCTGCGGTTCGATCTGCATGTGTGGAATGAGCCCTAGGGCTGGTCCGTCGTGCCCCGCCCGATCGCCTGATTCAATGCTGTCTGATTGATCCTCACGCCGAAGTCGATCTGCAATTTTGCGACATATTGCGCGATGAGGTCGTCGGCATAGGAGTTATTCAGCGCGTCCACGAGCCGCTTCGCCGCCGCGCCCTGAGAGTCGAAGGCGGGAACCGTGATCCCGGTGACGCGGAACACGATCCGCTGCGTCGGCTCGGCGCCGGGGGCGCTTGCGACCCCGTCTTTAGGGGTGCGGAACACGTCCGCGACGGCGGCGGCCGGCAGCGGTCCGCTCCCCTTACGGTTGAGGCCGTTCGCGCTCTCGAGCTTGGCGCCGCTGGCGGCGGCGACTTCGGCGAACCACGCCCCGGACTTGACCTTGTCGACGATCTCCGTCGCCTTGGCGTCGAGACGTTTGGAGATCTCCACCTCGCGCCAACGCGCCTCCACCCGATCCTTCAGCTCGTCGAAGGTGCGCTCGCGCGACGGCGTCACGCCGGCAACCTCGAACCAGACAAAGCCGCCGCCGGGAATCTGCAGCGCCTCGTTCTCTATCCCGACTTGGCTCGAGAAAGCGGCGGCCACCAAGTCGATGTCTTTTGGAAGGTCGGGCGCCGGTTCGCCGTTCGGTCCTCGGCCGGACCGATCGATCGCATCGATCACGCGCACCGGCATTTCGATTTTCTTCCCGATCTCGTCGAGCCGCTGTCCGGCGGCGAGCTCGTCCTCGATCTGGTCGCGGCGACGCGCGAGGTCCGCCTTGGCGCGGTCGAGGGCGAGGCTTTGCTTGATCTCGGCTGCCACCTCCGCGAAGGGCGTCACACGGCCAGGTTCGATCTTGGTCACGCGGATGATTGCCGTGCCGAAGCGCCCCGTCACGGGAGCGCTCACCTCGCCTTCCTTGAGGGCGAAGGCGGCGTCGGCCATGGCCGGATCGAGCATGTCGGTCTTCGCCACCAGGCCGAGATCGAGGTCCTTGTCGGGAATGGCCCGCTCGGCCGCGAGCGCCTCGAAGGTCGCTCCGCCCGCGCGCCGTTCGTGCGCCTTGCTCGCCTCGTCCGCGTTCGGGAACACGATCTGCTGGACCTGCCGCTTCTCCGGGACAGTATAGCGCGCGCGGCGCTCTTCATACGCGCGTTGGGCGTCCGCCTCGCTCACGTCGATGCTTCGCGCGACATCCTGCGGAGACAGCGTCAGCAGCACGACCTTGCGGTACTCGGGTGCGCGAAACAGAAACTTCCGCTGCTCGAAGAACTCGGCAAGCTGCTCCGGCGCAGGCGGGGAAATGTCGCCGGCGTTCTGCGCATCGAGCACGATATACTCGATGCTTCGCTCCTCATTCTCGAAACGGTTCGAGATGTCGGTGGCCGCCTGCGGCGCCTTCAGGTCGCCGTCGATCGCGGAGACGAGCTGGCGGCGCAGCGCGGCGCGCCGCTGCTCGGCGATGAAGCGCTGCTCGGTGAAGCCCGCCTGGCGGATGAGATAGAGAAAACGCTGCTGGTCGAACTGGCCGGCCGGCCCGCGAAACGCCGGGTCCTGGGTGATCTGGCGGGCGACTTCGGCGTCCGACATGCCGAGGCCGATCTGACGGGCGCGCTCGTCGAGCACTGCTTCGGCGATCAGCTGGTTGAGGATTTGCCGGTCGAGGCCGCTGGCGCGCGCCTGATCCGGGGTGATCGGCCGGCCCACCCGACGCGCAACCTGCTGGAGACGATCATTGTAGAACTGGCGGAACTGCTCGACCGTGATCTCGGTCGAGCCGACCTGGGCCACGGTCGAAACGCCGAACCCGCGGAATATGTCGCCGATGCCCCAGACCACGAAGCTGAGGACGAGAAACAGCACGACCGCCCCCATGACGGCCTTGCCGATCCAATTGGCAGACGCTTTTTTCAGACCCCGAAGCATTGCGTTCCATTTGCTGGGTTGGTTCAGACGACGGCGGTCGCCGCAAACCCGATCTCAGAGCGGCGATGAAAGCGAATGCGGCCTCGCCCAAGCCGGCCGGGCGCGCCGATTGACGGGGCATCATAAGGAGCGCGACAAGACCCCGCAACACGCGAGCCCGAACAGCCGCCGAGGCATTTGTCGCACCGGAAAAACCGTGCCATAAGCAGCCGCCGCATTCGGGGCCGCGGCCCGTGCATTGCCTTTCTGTCACGTCAGGTGCTTTTGCCCGGGGACCTAAACACAAGATCCGAGGATGACGATGGCTGCAGCGCGTCGCCCGCTGGTGGCGGGAAATTGGAAGATGAACGGACTCAAGGGTTCGATCGCCGAGCTCGAGAAATTGATGGCCACGGCCAGCGCCTTCACCGGCAAGGTCGAGCTGATGGTCTGCCCTCCGGCCACGCTCGTTGCGCAGTTCGCGGCGAAGGCGCAGGGCTCGCCGGTCGCGATCGGCGCGCAGGATTGCCACGCCGAGACCGCGGGCGCCTTCACCGGGGATATCAGCGCGGAAATGCTCAAGGATTCCGGCGCAACCGCCGTCATCGTCGGCCATTCCGAACGGCGGACATATCACAAGGAGACCGACGCCGAGGTGCGCGCGAAGGCGCTCGCCGCCTGGCGGGCCGGGCTCTTGGCCATCATCTGCGTAGGCGAAACCAAGGACGAGCGGGTCGGCGGCAAGACCTTGGATGTGATCGGCCGGCAGGTCGAAGGCTCGCTCCCCGACGGGACGACGCCGGCCAATGTCGTGATCGCCTACGAGCCGGTCTGGGCGATCGGCACCGGCCTGACGCCGACGACCGCGGACGTGGCCGAGGCGCATGGGTTCATCCGCGCGCAGGTCGCCAAGCGCTTCGGCCAGGCTGTCGCCGACGGCGTGCGCATCCAGTATGGCGGCTCGGTCAAGCCCTCGAACGCTAAGGAGCTGATGAGCGTGTCCGACGTGGACGGAGCGCTGGTCGGCGGGGCAAGCCTGAAGGCGGACGATTTCCTCGGAATCGTGGGCGCCTACCGTTAACGGTTGCGGTTCGGGTGCGCATCTTAGGCGTCAAGGACGGGAGTGCGACGCGGCCCCGCAGGATCCTGCTGCGAGGGTCGCGTCCGCGCGGGTCGGCTTCCTATATGTGTGCTATGGGCCGACAGGAGGCTTTCAGCGCCGCCCGCAAGTCCAACACGCCGTAGCCGCGCGGAAGGATTCTGATGCAGACCGTCATCGTGTTGATCCATCTCATGGTCGTCCTCGCCATGATCGGCGTCGTTCTGCTGCAACGCTCCGAGGGCGGCGGATTGGGAATCGGCTCGACCGGCGGTTTCATGTCGAGCCGCGGCACGGCCAATGTG
>DASUPI010000047.1:0-6080 GCA_036281135.1 Rhodoplanes sp.
CGCTGAGCGAGCTCGCTGCGCAAATCCCGCCCGACAAGCTGCGCGGCTACATCATCGATCTGCGCAACAATCCGGGCGGGCTGCTCGATCAGGCGATTTCGGTGTCCGACACGTTCCTCGATCGCGGCGAGATCGTCTCGACCCGCGGCCGCGATCCGGAAGAGACGCAGCGCTTCAACGCGCGGCCGGGCGACCTCACGAAGGGCAAGCCGGTCATCGTTCTGATCAATGGCGGCTCGGCCTCCGCCTCCGAGATCGTCGCCGGCGCGCTGCAGGACCATAAGCGCGCGACCGTGGTAGGCACGCGCTCGTTCGGCAAAGGCTCGGTGCAGACGATCATCCCGCTCGGCACCGGCAATGGAGCGCTGCGGCTCACCACCGCGCGCTACTACACGCCGGCCGGCCGCTCCATCCAGGCGAAGGGGATCGTGCCCGACATCGAGAGCCTCCAGGAGGTTCCCGAGGAAGTGAAGGCGCGCGCCGAGATGCGGGGCGAATCGTCGCTGCGCGGGCACCTCAAGGCCGACGGCGAAGAGCAGGGCGGATCGCAGTCCTACGTGCCGCCGGAAGCCAAGGACGACAAGGCGCTCAACTTCGCGCTCGACCTGATGCGCGGGGTGCAGGCGAACCAGGCTTTCCCGCCCAACGCCGCGAAGGCCGCCAATCTGCCGCACTGACGACGTCGTCAGATTTTTCTCAGCCTCCTCATGCCCGGCCTTGCGCTGCCTTGCGCCGGGCATGACCATTTTTGGACCTCTTCCGTGAGGGGGGATACCCGGACAAGCGCACGGCTGTCCGATGATCATAGAAACCTCTCCCCGCCAGGGAGAGGTGTAGGCAAGCTCGGCCATGACCCGATGAACTGCGGTCAGCGATAGCCCCAGCGGCAGCGGATTTGCGGGGTCACCACGGTGCCGGCGAGACGATGCTCGATCGCATACCAGTCGACGCATTCGCGGACCAGCCGGCGCGTCCGGGTGACCACGATCCGAGCCGGCGCGCGGACCGGGCGTCCATACTCATCGACGCGCGGCTGGGCGCCGGCGAGGTTCGTTCCCAAGCCGAAAAGTCCAACCGCAAGCGCGACGGCGCACCCCCAATATGAAAGCCGCATCGCTCTCCCTCCTGCCGATCGCGATACGGTCGCCTATCGGGGACGTTGCGTCAATGCGCAGCAGCGCGCCGCGCTCCAGTGGAGCCCCTGGAGCGCGGCCTTTGCGGCAAGCCGCTTGGCCGGGGCGCGCGGCTCCCGTACAACACCGCCATGTCGAACATGCCGCCCGCCGATCCGCTTGCCTGGCGACCTCTCAAGGCTCCCTCACTGGAGGAAATGGAGGTGGTGGCCACCGAAATTTTCCGGCGGATGCCGGCCAATTTCCGGGCGAAATGCGAGGGCCTGGTGATCCAGGTCGACGATTTTCCCACCGACGAGGTCCTGGATTTATTGGAGATCGAGAGCGAGTTCGACCTGCTCGGCTTCTTCCAGGGCGTTGGCCTGCCGTTCCGCTCCGAGAGCGCGGTGGTTCAGATGCCCAACATGATCTGGCTTTATCGTCGGCCGATCCTCGACTACTGGGCCGAGCACGACGAGACGCTCGGCGTCATCATCGCGCATGTGCTGGTGCATGAAATCGGGCACCATTTTGGCCTCTCCGACGAGGACATGGAGGCGATCGAGGGGCAAACGGATCAGGACGACAAACACTGAGCGGGGAATGGCGAGCGAAGAGGCGAGGCGCTTCTGGGCGGCGATGCGCGCCCAGCCGAAGGATGACAATCCGACAGTCGAGCAGCGGCGGCAGGGCGACGAGCACGCCGAGGATTTGTCGAGTGAACCCTTAGGCGTCGTCTTCACGCCTGCGCCGGCCGTGAACGGCCTCTGGGCGGACCCGCCCGCAGCGCGGCCGGGCGCGGCGATCCTCTACTTCTACGGTGGGGGCTATGTGCTCGGCTCGCCGGCGTCGCGGCGCAAGACGGCGGGGCATCTCGCGCTGGCCGCGCAGGCGCGTGCGCTGGTTCCGGCCTATCGGCTCGCCCCCAAGCACCCGTTCCCGGCCGCGGTCGAGGATGCGGTGGCCGCCTTTCGGTGGCTGCTCGCCGAGGGCGCGGACGCCGCGCGGGTGGTCTTGGCCGGAGACTCCGCCGGCGGCGGGCTCGCGCTCGCCGCGGCGCTCGCGCTGCGCGATCGCGGCCTCGCCCGGCCGGCGGGCGTGGTGACGATCTCGATGTGGGGCGACATGACGTGCAGCGGCGAGACGATGGAGAGCCGCGCGGCGGAGGACATTTGTTGCAGCCGCGACAGGCTGATGGAACTGGCGGAGCTGTATCTCGCCGGCGGCGACCCGCGTCG
The DNA here is from genome assembly GCA_036281135.1 of Rhodoplanes sp. Taxonomy (GTDB): domain Bacteria; phylum Pseudomonadota; class Alphaproteobacteria; order Rhizobiales; family Xanthobacteraceae; genus Rhodoplanes. Next base: position 2,351 of record DASUPI010000047.1, read on the forward strand.
GCCGCTCGCCTCGCCGGTCTTCGCCGACTATGCGGGCTTGCCGCCGATCCTGTGCATCGTGGGCGGAGAGGAAAGACTGACCGACGATTCGGTGCGCGCGGTTCGCGCCGCAGGCCAGGCGGGCGTCGACGCGACGCTGTTCGTCGCCGCGGAGATGCAGCATGTCTTCCCGATCTGGGCGGGCGCATTTCCGGAGGCCGATGCGGCAATCCGCCTGATCGGCGACTGGATCAGAGCGCGCACCGCCTGAGATCAACGCCGACGCCCCGGGCTGCCCGCAAAGGGCGCTGACGCCAATCTTCCTTTTTGCCCGCCGTGATCCCATGTGTCTTTGGCCGAGTCGCGCCCATCTCGGCGCGAGAACGAACGGAGACTCTTGATGTTCGCAAGCCGTCTGCTCGCTGCCGCGTTGCTGCTCGCGCCGCTGCCCGCTCTTGCCCACCACGGCTGGGGTTCCTACGACGCCGCCAAGCCCTTGACGGTCGATGCCGTGATCGAGGAGGTCGAGCTCGGCAACCCGCACGGCACGTTGATGATCAGCCACGACGGACGCAAATGGGAGGTCGTCCTTGCTCCGCCCTCGCGGATGCAGGCGCGCGGCGCGACGTCGAGCGTCGTGACCAAAGGCAAGCCGGTGAAGGTGTACGGCTATCCGCGCCGCGACGGCACGGCCGAGATGCGGGCGGAGTGGATCGAGATCGACGGCCGCCGGTTCGAGCTGCGCTGAGCGCCGGAATTGATCGCGCTCCTGGAGGCAGTGCAGGCCTCGGCCTTCGCCGCTTACGTCCGCGACTCGGTTCTGCTCTATCCGTTCGCCAATGTCGCGCATGTGGTCGCGGTGATGGTGTTCTTCGCCGCCGTCGCGGTGATGGACCTGCGGCTCCTGCGGGTGATCCGCGGCATGCCCGTGCCGCTCGTGATCGAACGGCTACGGCCCGTCGCGGTCGGAGCGCTCGTCGTGATCGCCGCGACCGGATTGACGCTGTTCGTCCCGGAGGCGGCGGCGACGGCGCGAAATCAGGCTTTCCTGCTCAAGCTCGCCGCGATCGCGCTGGCGCTCGGCAACATCGCGGTGAACGAATGGGCCCTGCGCCGGGACGGCGAGTCCTCGCGGACGGTGCAGGTGACCGCCGGCCTTTCGCTCGCGCTCTGGCTCTCGACCGCCGCGCTCGGCCGCGCCATTGCGTATGTGTGAGCGGAACCCGGTCGCCGGAAGCCGGGCGATCCCGTCGCCGGGGCGATCCCGGCTTGACCCGTGCTGCTGAAGCGTTCATGACGCGCGGTGCTGATGGAGGCTCGCAAGGGCACGCCGAATGGAAAAATTCACGGTTCTGGAAGGCATCGCCGCGCCGCTGCGGATGATCAATGTCGACACCGACATGATCATCCCCAAGCAGTATCTGAAGACGATCAAGCGCACCGGCCTCGCCAAGGGCCTGTTCGCCGAGAAGCGCTATCGCGACGACGGCAGCGAGCATCCCGATTTCGTGCTCAACAAGCCCGCCTATCGCAAGGTGAAAATCCTGGTCGCGGGCGACAATTTCGGCTGCGGCTCCTCGCGCGAGCACGCGCCCTGGGCGCTGCTCGACCACGGCATCCGCGCCGTGATCTCGACCTCGTTCGGCGACATTTTCTACAACAACTGTTTCAAGAACGGCATTTTGCCGATCAAGGTCTCGCCGGAAGATCTGGAAAAGCTGTTTGACGACGCCGAGCGCGGCGCGAACGCGACGCTGACCATCGATCTCGACAAGCAGGAGATCCGCGGGCCGGACGGCGGCATGATCCGCTTCGAGGTCGATCCTCACCGCAAGCACTGCCTCTTGCATGGGCTCGACGATATCGGGCTGACGCTGGAGAAGAAGCCGAAGATCGCGGCGTTCGAAGAGAAGGCGCGGTCGGCAAGGCCGTGGGTTTGAGGCTATCAGAATCGCGGGGTCTCAGGAGCGTTCGAATTGCGGGCGCATTCGGGTCCGGACTATGGAAATGCGGTTTGTCCAATGAGAATCGGGCAGGGGGCGATGCAAAAAATCCGCATTGAGCAACACTTCTTCAGCGGCACGCTGTGGTTTGCGGCGTGGCTCTTCACCATCGGCTTTGTGAAGCTGTCATTCTGGCAAGGCGTGCTCGCGATCGTCCTGTGGCCCTACTATCTCGGCGTGTTCGTCAACGGCGTCCTCCCGGGCGCGCATTAGGTCACGCCGGAGGACACGTCCCACCTCTTCCCCCATGGGCAGAGGTGGGGAAGCGGGACGGCTTGATCACACTCCGGCGATGGCGTCGGCGATGGCGTCGGCGATGGCGACCGTGCGGCGGGCCATCTCGGCATGCAGCCGCTCGACCATGCGCCCTTCGATCTGCACCACGCCTTTGTTCTGGTTCTCCGGCATGTCGAACGTCTCGATCATCTTGCGCGCCAGCGCGACTTCGTCGGAGCGTGGCGAGAAGGCCTGGTTGCACGGCTCGATCTGGTTCGGATGGATCAGCGTCTTGCCTTCGAAGCCGAGGTCGCGCCCCTCCGCGCACTCGCGCACGAAGCCGTCCATGTCGCTCATATTGTTGTAGACCCCATCGATGATGTCGATCCCATAGGTGTGCGCGGACAGCACGCAGTTCGCGAGCCACCCGATCATCGGCGCGCGGCCGGGCACGAGATGCACGCGGGTTTCCTTGGCGAGATCATTGGTGCCCATGATGAAGCAGGACAGCCGCGTGTCGGGCTCGTGCGCGGCGGCGGCGAGTTCGCGAATGTTGAAGATGGAGAGCGCCGTCTCGATCATCGCCCAGATGCGGATTTTCGGGTCGGCCTGCGCGTCGACCAGGCGCTGGCCGACGATTTCGAGCCGCTGCGGCGTTGAGACCTTCGGCACCAGGATCGCGTCCGGGCAAGCCTCGATCGCGGCGCTGATGTCTTCATTGTACCAGGGCGTGCCGATGCCGTTGATGCGGATGATGACCTCGCGGCGCCCGAAGCCGCCGCCCTTGACGGCCTGCGCCACCTGGCGGCGCGCGTCGGGCTTGGCGTCGGGCGCAACCGAATCTTCGAGATCGAGAATGATGGCGTCGGCCGGCAGGGTCTTCGCCTTTTCGAGGGCGCGGGCGTTCGAACCCGGCATGTACAGCACGCTTCGGCGCGGACGAATGCTCATGACAAAATGCTCCGGATTGAGCGATTTCCCCTCCCCGCGGGCGCGGAGACGCTACCCATCCAGCCTAGAGCATTTCCTGGCGCGGTGGGAATGGTTTGGTCACAGGAAAACGCGGGCAAGCCGCGCGGCCGTTGGGAAAAGGGGGGCGGGTCAGCTCGGGTTGAGCCTCACCGCCACTCGCGCACGTCGACGAAACGCCCGGCGATCGCCGCCGCCGCCGCCATCGCCGGCGAGACGAGGTGCGTGCGGCCCTTGTAGCCCTGGCGGCCTTCGAAGTTGCGGTTCGAGGTCGAGGCGCAGCGCTCGCCTGGCGCGAGCTTGTCCGGATTCATCGCAAGGCACATCGAGCAGCCGGGCTCGCGCCAGTCGAAGCCGGCGGCGACGAACACCTTGTGCAGCCCCTCGGCCTCGGCCTGCTCCTGCACGAGCCCGGAGCCCGGCACGATCATCGCCTTGATGTTCGCGTTCACGGTGCGGCCGTCCACGATGCGGGCGACCTCGCGCAAATCCTCGATGCGCGAATTGGTGCAGGAGCCGATGAACACGCGGTCGAGCGCGATGTCGGTGATCTTCTCGCCGCC
>DASUPI010000048.1:0-3939 GCA_036281135.1 Rhodoplanes sp.
GATCAGGCTTGCGCCCATTGTCCAATATTCCCCACTGCTGCCTCCCGTAGGAGTCTGGGCCGTGTCTCAGTCCCAGTGAGGCTGATCATCCTCTCAGACCAGCTACTGATCGTCGCCTTGGTGAGCCGTTACCTCACCAACAAGCTAATCAGACGCGGGCCGATCCTTTGGCGATAAATCTTTCTCCTTGCGGACTTATCCGGTATTAGCCCAAGTTTCCCTGGGTTGTTCCGAACCAAAGGGCACGTTCCCACGTGTTACTCTCCCGTCTGCCACTGACGTATTGCTACGCCCGTTCGACTTGCATGTGTTAGGCCTGCCGCCAGCGTTCGCTCTGAGCCAGGATCAAACTCTCAGGTTGGATGAGAACTTTTCCCGGCTGGTCACTCACGTTTTGACGAGGTCCCACTCTGACCGTGCAGACGATTGCTCGCCTGCACAACCACAGTGTTGACCTGAAACGTGTACCGCCGAAGTCTCGTCCGGCCGCCCTCTCGAAGGATTGCTCCTTCGCGAAAAGCGGCCCGCAAGGACTCCGCCGTCCACGTTTCTCTTTCTTCCGATTTACTTGTCAAAGAGCCCGGAGAACAAATGTCCCCCAATCTATGTAATCAGCGATCGATCCTTCCGCCCCCGATCGACTTCGGGTGCGTTCTCCACCAAACATCGTTGAGGAGCTTCAGAGGCACGTCATCGCACCGAGACGGCGGCGCACCGTGAGGGTCTTTATATGCCCCCTCGCCACGGATTGTCAACCCGGCTCGAAACCGCGTGGAAAACCCGTAGTCTCGAGCCCGCACCACGGCGGAACCGTGACCGCAGCCGAGCTGCCGTCGCAGGCCCGGCACACCTCTCAAGATATGGGACTCTCTCCACTAATTCCAAGCCCTTGGGCCGTACTGCCGCCACAAATGCCGCGCCCTTTGTGTCCCCTCGGGAGAGGGGGTGCCATCCAGATTTGCTTGCCGCAACAATCGCCGCAGAGCCCGGGGCAATGCGTAATGGGTCGCGCGATGAGGCAAGTCGAAGCGGGGATGGTGGAGCGGTCGGGTTGCGATCGCTCGGCGTGGGGGAACGGGGACCTTGACTCAGGGCAGGACGCAGGGCTTGCACGACCCGGAACAGGGGTCGTCAATCCCGGATATCGGTAACGAGCCACCGCTCTCGGTCGACGGTGAGGTGGGCGAGCTCGACCATCGGCGCATTTCCGTACAATGGTTCAGCGCCACGATCCTGACCGGCCTGTGCGGCGCCGCCTTGATGGGGGGCGCCGTTTTTGCAGCGCTCGACGGCGAGGCCAATTTCGCCACCAGCCCTGAACTCTACGAGGCGGGTTTGCGCGGGACCGTCAGCCAGGCCGAGCGCGGTGCGCCGCGCAAAGCCGACCGGCTTCCCGCTCCGAGCGAGAGCGTGGCCGCGCGCCAGACGATCCGGGTCTCGACCACGAGCCGCGTCGGCGATCGCGAGGTGGTCCGCGTGCGGCCTTACATGCGCGTCGCCGCCAATCTTTCGCTCTCGATCACCGAGGCGGCCAATATTCCTCCGTTCAATCCGCAGAAGCTGCTGGCCGAACCGGGAGCGAGTGCGGGCGCGAGCGAGGAATCCCCTGGGGCGGCTCCCGACGCCGCGGTCTCCTTCGTCACGCGCGATCTCGCGAGCGTGCTCCCGAAAGCGAAAGTTGCCCTATCGATCCCGCTCGACGAGGTCGTGGCGCGGGTTCGCGAGGCGGCCAACTGGACCGGCGCGAGCTCGGCCCAATACGCCTCTGCCGACTTCCCGGGCAACGTTCGGCTTGCTTATGCGGCCGAAGGCGATGTCGATCCCTATGCGGGGTTCGAGGCGCGCATCATCCCCGAGAACGTAACGCTGCTTCCCAAGACCGCGAACCAGGCGACCGGGGGCGGCGCGAACGCCAATGAACGCGTCGTCATCATCAAGAAAACCGACTCGGTTGCGTCGATCCTGCGCGATCTCGGGGCGACCCCGGACGAAATCAAGCCGATCGCCGGCCTGCTCGGACCGCGCGGGCGCGACGGGGGTCTCAGGGACGGACAAAAGCTGCGCGTATTGCTCACGCCGGTTCCCGGCGGCTCGCGCATGCAGCCCGCGCGTGTGATCCTCGCCGGCGAAACCGGGACCGAAGCGGTCGTCGCGCTCTCCGACCTCGGCAAATACGTCTCGGTCGACGTGCAGAGCGCCGAGACGCAGGTCGCCGATGCGGAGGATGAGAACGACGACGGCACGGGCGTGCGGCTCTACCAGAGCCTCTATGAAACGGCGCTGCGCAACAATATCCCGCGCCCGGTCATCGATGACCTTGTTCGCATCTACTCCTACGACGTCGATTTCCAGCGCAGGGCGCAGCCGGGCGATGCGTTCGAGGTTCTCTATTCCGGCGAGGACGAAAACACGAGCGGAAAGCAGGACGTGCTGTTCGCCCTGCTCAGCGTCGGTGGCGAGCTCAAGCGGTTCTATCGCTTCCAGTCGTCCGACGACGGGCTTGTCGACTACTACGACGAGACCGGCAAGAGCGCGAAGAAATTCCTGGTGCGCAAACCGCTCGCCGACGGACTGATGCGCTCGGGCTTCGGGTCGCGACATCATCCGATCCTCGGCTACACCAAGATGCACACCGGCGTCGACTGGTCTGCGCCGATGGGAACGCCGGTCTTCGCCTCGGGCAACGGCACGATCGAGAAGGTGGGCTGGGAATCGGGCTACGGGAAATATATCCGCATCAAGCATGCGAACGGCTACCAGACCGCCTACGGCCATCTCACCGCCTATGCGCGCGGCGCCGCCGAAGGCGCCCGGGTGCGCCAGGGCCAGGTGATCGGGTTCGTCGGCTCGACCGGCCTCTCCACGGGCGCGCATCTGCACTACGAAATCGTCGTCAACGGCCGCTTCGTCGACCCGATGCGGGTGCGACTGCCGCGCGGGCGCGCGCTCGACGGGGCGGTGCTCGCGAGCTTCGAGCGCGAGCGCGACCGCATCGACGCGATGACGACGCGCCAGCCCTCGCGCGTCGCCCAGACCGCGCCGGCCAAGGGGCGGTGAGCAGAGGCCGGCAAGCAAATAAGCGAACGAAGCATGCCGCATGCCGCATGCGTCCGCGACGCATGGCGCTGGCTGACGTCAATCCGACGCGAAAGTCCGCTCGAACAGGCTCGTCATATCGATCTCGATGCCGGGCGGGTCGAGGCGAAGAACGCCGTCTCGGACAATACGGGTGAGGATCGCGTCGCCTGTCCCGCGGGCGTGGTGGACGACGACCGGCCGCTCGGGATCGAAGATCAGATGCGCGACGCTCGCGAGGCGGAAATAGCCGGAAAGCTAGGCCGAGGCGTCGATATGGCGAGTTGACGGCGACAGCACCTCTACGAGGATCACCGGATTGGGAACTTCTACCGCGGAGCGCGGAAGTTTCGCCCCGCAATAGATGAGGGCGTCCGGCTCGTGCGCGGTATGGGCGTCGACCCGCACCGTCATGCCGTCAGGCAACATATGGCACGGCAAACCCGCCCTGCGGATGCCGTCCGCAAGCGCCGCCTGGACCGCGAATTTAAGCTCCGCATGAGCGGCGTGCTCCGGCGTCATCGCGTAGACGACGCCGTTGTAGAGCTCGTAACGTCCCGGCTGCGCCTCGGCCCAGGCCAGGAATTCGTCGACGGTCATCAGGCTTTTTGGCGCGGCGGTCATCGTTCCTTCATGCCGATTTGCCGACCACTCATTTCCCCCTGCGGAGCGGTGGAGGGTGCGGCTTGCGTTCATTTCGGCTGGCCCCCTCCGCCATGCTGTGCATGGTCCCGTCCCCCGTATTCACGGGGAGGATTGAGTTGCATCGAGAATGCTTGAGGTTGTCCGCGCGCACCGTCCCCTCGAATAAAGACCGTCATTCCGCGCGTCGGCCCTTACGCCGCCGCCGCGTGGGCGACCTCG
>DASUPI010000049.1:0-3543 GCA_036281135.1 Rhodoplanes sp.
TTCGAGAAGGCGATCGAGGAACTCGAATCGATCGTGAAGCGTCTCGAGGAAGGTAAAGTTCCGCTCGAGGAATCGGTCGCGATCTACGAGCGCGGCGAGGCGCTCAAGCGGCGCTGCGAGGATTTGCTGCGGCAGGCGGAAGCCCGCGTCGAAAAGATCACGCTCGATGCAAGCGGCAAGCCGAAGGGGACCGAGCCGCTCGACATCGGCTGAGGCGGACGCCGCGATTGGAGGCGAGCATGAGCTTCTTTCCCGCACCGGACCCCGCCGCCGGCGACCGGCTCGCCTGCGATGCGATCGCGCAAGCAATCGTGCCGCGCACGAGCGACCTCGGCGGCTTTCAGGTGCGCCGCGCCCTGCCCTCGTCGCAGCGCCGCATGGTCGGACCCTTCATCTTTCTCGACGAGATGGGCCCGGTCGAGTTCCGCAGCGGCCAAGGGCTCGACGTGCGCCCGCATCCGCATATCGGGCTAGCCACCGTGACCTTCCTGTTTGCCGGCGAGATCATGCACCGCGACAGCCTCGGCAGCGCCGTCCCCATCCGGCCGGGCGATGTCAACTGGATGACGGCCGGGCACGGCATCGCGCATTCGGAGCGCACCGCGCCCGATCGTCGCCACGAAGGCGAAGCGCTGCACGGGCTACAGTGCTGGGTCGCCCTGCCGGCCGCGCTGGAAGAGACCGCGCCCGCATTCATTCACCACGACGCGGCCGAGCTTCCCGTCGAGGCGGGCGAAGGCAAGACGATCCGGATCATCGCGGGCTCGCTCTACGGCAAGCGCTCGCCGCTCGCAACGCTCTCGCACACGGTTTTCGCCGATGTGGCGCTCGACGCGGGCGCGAGCCTGCCGCTCGATGCGGAAGCCGAGGAGCGCGCGATCTATGTCGTGTCCGGCGAGATCGACATTCTGGGCGACTGCTTCGCCGCCGGCCGGCTGCTGGCGTTCCGCCCGGGCGACCGCATCACGCTGACGGCCGTGACGCCCGCGCGGCTCGCGATCCTCGGCGGGGCGGCGATGGACGGGCCGCGCCACATCTGGTGGAACTTCGTGTCCTCGCGCCGGGACCGCATCGACGCCGCCAAATCCGACTGGAAAGCGGGGCGCTTCGAGGCCGTGCCGGGCGACGCCGAATTCACCCCGCTGCCGGAGTGACCCGTAAAATGCGTCTGCACACCAGGATGGGTTTGGGTACATCCGAAGCGTATTTTCCGCCCCCGTGAAATGGGGGAGGGGGACCATGCGCAGCATGGTGGAGGGGGTGCAAGTGGCAAGCGAGCACAGGCCGCCCCCTCCACCGCCGGCGCAGCCAAGCTTGCGCAGGCTGCGCAAGCTTGCCTGCGATGGGCGGTTCCCCTCCCCCGCTGCGCGGGGGGATGAGTCGATCGGATGGGTACGCCGCCGTGTTCGCCCCGGCTTGTGCATGCGCGCCAACGAGAGACTAAACCCCCGGCAATTGCTGCCGCACGGTTCCCATTTCCGCCCACGGGTCGGCGCGTAAACGCGACAGCCGGCTCTGCAGATTGAGCACCGTGTAGCGGTCGGGCGCGAGTTTTTCGTTCAGCTCGGACCAGTCGATCGGGGTCGCCACCGCCGCGCCGGGGCGCGCGCGCGGCGAGTAGGCGGCGATCGCGGTCGCGCCGCGTCCGTTGCGCAGATAGTCAATGAAGATGCGGCCCTGGCGGGCGCTCTTGGTCATCTTGGCGAGGTATTTGGTCGGCGCGTCGCGCGACATCGCGAGTGCGATCTGCTTGGTGAATCCCTTCGTCACGGTCCAGTCGGCGCCGTCAAACGGCACGACGATGTGCAGGCCTTTGCCGCCCGAGGTCTTCACGAAGCTCACGAGTCCGAGCGCGGCCAGGCGGTCGCGCACCTCGCGCGCGCCGGCGATCACCTCGGTCCAGGCGACGCCCGGCCCCGGATCAAGGTCGAACACGATGCGGTCGCAGCGGTCGATATGGTCGATGGTCGAGCCCCAGACATGCACTTCGAGCACGCCCGCCTGCACCAGGGCGAGCAAGCCCTCCAGATTCTCGATCGCGATAATCTCCTCGCCATCGTCGTTGAGCGCGAGAATGCGGCGGCGGTCGAAGGTCGCATGCGCATGTTTCTGCATGAAGCACTGGGAGCCGACCCCGTTCGGGCAGCGCAGGAGCGCGAGCGGCCGGCGCACGACATGCGGCGCGATCCACTCCCATATCGCCCGGTAGTAGTCGGCGAGCGCCTGCTTGGTCAGGCCGATATCGGGCCAGTAGACACGGTCGGGGTTGGTGAACCTGATGTTCAACCCGGTGGGGTTTGCCGTGGCAGGGATGGCACGGCCTTGCCGCGGCTTCGCCGCCCCGGCGGGCGGGTCCTTCGCGCGCCGCCCTGCCGCGGCCGTTGCCGTGACCGCCGGCGTTTCGCGCACGACTTCGGCCGGCGCCTTGTCCTCGCGCACGCCCTTGAAGGCGGCGTGGCGGACGAGCCCGCCGCCCGTCCAGCCGCGCAGATCGGCCTCGATCACGAGTTCCGGCCTGACCCAGACCACGTTGCGCCGGCGCTCGTCCGCCGGCAGGCTTGCGAACGGAGAGCGCTCGATCCGCAGCGGGTCGAGCCGCTTCCACAGGTCCTCGGCGATCTCCTGCGTGTAGCCCGTGCCGATCCGCCCGGCATAGCGCAGCTTCCCGCCTTCGAAAGCGCCGACCGCAAGCGCGCCGATCGCCCGCCGCGATCCCGTTGCCAGCGTAAAGCCGCCGACGACGAATTCCTGCCGCGCCGAACACTTGCTCTTCAACCAGTCGCGCGTTCGTCCCGAGCGGTAGGGCGCATCGATGCGCTTCGACACGATGCCTTCCAGGCCCATGCGGCAGGCGTGCTCGAACACGACCGTTCCGCGCTCGCTCAGGTGCTCGCTCATGCGCAGGACGGAATTGCCGCGGCCGGCGGCGAGCAGCGCGGCAAGGCGCGCCTTGCGCTCGGTCAGCGGCTCGCCGGCGAGGTCGCGCCCGTCGAGATGGAGAAGATCGAACACGTAATAGATGAAGGCGCCGGTCCGGCCCTCCTTGAGCGCGGCCTGCAAAGCCGAAAAGTCCGCCACGCCGTTTTCGTCTTCGACGACGATCTCGCCGTCGATCAGCGCGGTCGCGGCGGGCAGCCCGGCGACCGCCGCGGCGACCGGACGGAACCGCGCCGTCCAGTCGAGGCCGTTCCGGGTTTTCAGGATGACCGTTCCGCGATCGAGCCGCGCCTGCATGCGGTAGCCGTCGAACTTGATCTCGTGGATGAAGTTCGGGCCTTCGGGCGGGGAGGCCGCGAGCTCGGCGAGCTCCGGCGGAACGAAGTCGGGCAGCGCCGCGGAGACGGCCGCCTTCCGTGCGTCCATGTCCTGGCGTTGTCGCTTGGCGCGCGCCGGGCGGGCGTTCCGCGCCGCGGGCGCGACCGCGGTCGGACGAGGCGGGGGATCAGGGGGTGGCGACGCGGGATCGCTGCGCGCGACCGAGTTCCACACCGCGGCGGCCTTCACTTTGGAGCGGACCTTCGGCGCCTTTCCCTGCGCGATCTC
>DASUPI010000050.1:0-4399 GCA_036281135.1 Rhodoplanes sp.
CAAGGCATGGCGGGGTTCGAAGGCGCGAGCGCCGCAGTCTGGCTCCACGCCGAGGCGGCGAATGCGTTCGGTCCCGGATTGATCGCCGAAGATCTCTCGGAGACGCTGCCGCGGGTTTATCGTCGTTTGTTGGAGACGCGCGCAGGGGGCGGGTCGCAGGCCGTGAGAATCTAATTTCTCAAGAAGCGGCGTTTTTCTCGAGACGCGAAGCGGTTCGCTGCAAAGGGAGCGACGTTGCGTGAACGTTCAGCCCGTCGGCGCCTTTTGTCGCTAACGCACGTCATGCGTGTGTTGGCGTCGTAATGTGAACGACAAAACTTTTCCGGAAACGGAAACACAGTCGGTCCGCAGCCGTAATCTTCACGGCGCAATCATCGAACAACATGCTGAATTATATAACTAAACACCGTGCATGAGGAGGCTCCTGGCGCCGCCGCGCGGGCACCCTCGGGCGTATTTAAACCAAACACGGGCCGCAGGCTTGGCTCAACGTTGCCATAATTGGGCGTTGAATTCCCTGGCCATGAGGACAGGGGACCTCGATTTTTAATCTTCGAGTCGCGTAGGCCATGCAGGAGCGTCTTTCTGTCCGGGAGGCGGCGGATGGGCTTACTTCCGACACTGCTTGACTCACAGGGCGCTGTCCCTCTGAGCGCGTGCATGCTATCGCGACCCGACCTGCAATGGTCGCATGCCGGGTTCGACGCGCTGATCGCGGCATCGTTTGTATCTATTTCGATCGTGCTCGCAGCTTTCGTGTGGAAGCGGTCGGACATGATCTTCGGCGGAGTTTTCTGGGGCTTCGCGATCTTCCTGGTCGCCTGCGGCGCATCGCATGCCTTCGAGGTCTGGACGATGTGGCAGCCGCATCACGGCGTGAGCGCCGCGGCGAAGGCGATTGCGGCGCTGGCCTCGGTCGGCATGGCGATCGCGCTGTGGCCCTTGCTGCCGAAGGCGCTGTCGCTTCCGTCTCCGGAAGCGCTTCGTCGCGTCAACGAAGCGCTGCGCTTGCAGATCGAGCGGCGCGATGCGGCTCTGACCGCGTTCGAATGCGAGCGGCGCGAGCGCCGCAAGACGGAGGAAATGCTGCACCAGTCGCAGAAGATGGATGCCATCGGGCAATTGACGGCGGGCATCGCCCACGACTTCAACAATCTGATGACGGCGGTGATCGGGAATCTCGAGCGCGCGCGGCGCCTGCTGCCGACCGAAGGCTCCAAGCAACTGCTGCGAGCGATCCGCGGCGCGGCGCTCGGGGCCGAGCGCGCCGGAGTGCTGACGCATCGCCTGCTCGCCTTTGGCCGCCGCCAGGCGCTTGCGCCGAGCGTCGTGAACGTCAATGATGTGATCGAGCACGTGGCTGACACCTTGCGCCGGACCCTCGGGGGCAATATCCGGGTAATCACGACTCTGACGTTCGACCTGTGGCCGGCCCGCGTGGATCCGGATGCGCTGGAGAGCGCGGTTCTCAATCTTGCCGTCAATGCACGCGATGCAATGCCGGAGGGTGGTAACCTGGTGATCACGACCCGAAATGTCGCGGCCGGTACCAAAGCGACGGCGGAGCTTGCGCCGTTCGTCTGGGACCAGATCGAAATCGCGGTTGCGGACACCGGGCTCGGCATGAGCGAGGAGGTGGCGAGCCGCGCCTTCGAACCGTTCTTCACGACCAAGCCGATCGGCGAGGGAACGGGGCTGGGGCTCAGCCAGGCCTACGGTTTTGCGGTCCAGTCGCACGGCGCTGCCGTGCTCGAAAGCACGCCCGATAAGGGCACGACGGTGCGGCTCTATCTGCCGCGCGTTCAGATCGCGGGGGCCGCGCAGCAGATGCGGACGCTCCCGCACCGATTCCTTTCGAAAGCGGCGGCATACCAATGAATCCTATTAACTCGACGTCCTCCAATGGCGGCGTGACCGTCCTCATCGTCGAAGACGAGCCGCTCGTGCTCGACATGATTTCTCAGGAACTGACCGACCAGGGCTTTGCCGTTCTCGAGGCCGACACGGCGGAGGCCGCGCTGTCGATCATCCAGAGCGGACAGACGGTCGACGTGCTGTTCACCGATATCCGGCTGCCGGGGGAAATGGACGGCTGGCGGCTCGCCGCGACGGTGCGCGAGGCAAAGCCGAAGCTGCCGGTCATCTATGCGACGGGATACACGGTCGAGCGGGCGGCGCAGGTGCCCGGCAGCGTGTTCCTGAAGAAGCCGTACCGCCCCTCCGCCATTGCGGAGACCATCAGGACCTTGATGGCTTCTCCCAATGGCGGGACGAATTGAGGCGATCCCCCGAGCTGCTCCCCTTGCCCAAATCATTCTTCAGGACGTCTCGGCGGCGCATTGTCGCTAGCTCTTTGGGCTAGTCCCCGAGGCCCCGCCGTTCCCCAAAGAACGCAATCAGTTCGAGCGCGATTTATGATGTAACGTCCCGCACCCGCGTGATATAAGCCGCGCGCTCGCTGGTTCGCGTACGCTCCAAACGCTGCCCGCGGCGGGCGTGGCGGAATTGGCAGACGCGCTGGATTTAGGTTCCAGTGACGCAAGTCGTGGGGGTTCAAATCCCTCCGCCCGCACCAGCCGCGGCGAGCGGGCCGTATCGTTTCAACCTATGTGCGCCCCGCGCGCCAACAGCATGCTGCAAACAGCAGACGAGACCGACATGCAGGTGACGCAAACCATCGTCGAGGGCCTCAAGCGCGAATTCCAGGTGTTCGTTCCCGCCGCCGACCTCGAATCGCGCCTGAGCGATCGCTTGGCGCAACTCAAGGACAATATCCGCCTGAACGGGTTCCGGCCCGGCAAGGTCCCGATCGCGCATCTGCGGCGTCTCTACGGACGCTCGGTGATGGCGGAAGCGATCGAGGAACTCGTCCGGGAGACCAACGCCAAGATCGTTTCCGAGCACGGGCTGAAGCTAGCGCTCGAACCGCAGGTCAAGCTGCCGGAGAGCAAGGAAGAGCTCGAAGGCGTCGTGGCAGGCACCGCCGATCTCTCCTACACGGTTTCCCTCGAAGTGGTGCCGGCGATCGAACTGGCCGACTTCAAGTCGATCACGCTCGAACGCCTGACGGTGGAGGTGAGCAAGGAGGAGATTGCGGCCGCGATCGAGCGCATCGCCCTGCAGACCCGGCCGTTCGAGGCGAAGGCGGAAGGCGGGAAGGCCGAAATCGGCGACCGCGTCACGGTGTCGTTCACCGGCACGGTGGCGGGCGAGGCATTCGAAGGCGGCTCGGGCGAAGACATCCCGATCGTGATCGGGTCAGGGCACTTCATTCCGAGCTTCGAGGAGCAGATCGTTGGCGCGGTCGTGGGCGAAAAGCGCACCGTGACAGTGACCTTTCCCGAGAATTATGCGAGCGAGAAGCTGGCCGGCAATACTGCGTTGTTTGCGGTCGAGGTGAAGTCGCTCGAAACCCCGGGCACGGCCTTGGCAGGGCCGGAACTGGCGAAATCGGTCGGTCTCGAATCGCTCGATCGCCTCGAAGGGGCGGTTGAGGAGCGGCTGAAGCAGGAGGTCGCGGCGCAGAGCCGGATCAAGCTCAAACGCGCGCTCCTCGATCAGCTCGATGCGCTGCACCGGTTTGCCGCGCCGCCCACTTTGGTGGAAGAGGAATTCAAGAACATCTGGGAATCGATCCTCGCCGATCTGAGGGCCCAGAACCGTACCTTCGCCGACGAGGAAACGACCGAGGAAAAGGCGCAGGAAGAGTATCGCGGGATTGCCGACCGGCGCGTCCGCCTCGGGCTCGTCCTCGCCGAGATCGGCGAGAAGAACAGCATCAAGGTCACCGACGACGAGATTGCGCGCTCGATCTACGAGCGCGCCCGCCAGTTCCCCGGCCGCGAGCAGGAGATTTGGGATTATTATCGCAAGACCCCGACCGCGCTCGCGGCGGTGCGGGCGCCGATCTTTGAGGACAAGGTGGTGGACTTCATCCTCGAACTCGCCAAAGTGAGGGACAAGCCGGTCACGCGCGAGGAGCTGTTCGCGGAGGAAGGGGCCTCGAGCCCGAAGGCGTGAGTGCGGCGTGCCGGATGGCGTTCAGGCGCGGCGGCGCGGGAGGCGAGGCTCATGACGAGGATCGGGACATGGCTCCCGGGCCGTGCCGCCCGCCATTCGCCGGCCGCGGCGGCTGCGCTGCTCGTTCTGCCGGCGACCGGCCGCCGAGGTCGGGCGTCTTGTCGCCGGCGCATCAGCGTATATCTGTGACACATGCATCGTGAAATGCGTCGCGGTCCTGGAGGCGCATGGCGGGTCGAAACCGCACGCTTCCAACCACTGACAAGGCGGAACCAATGCGCGACCCGATTGACACTCATATGAACTACCTCGTGCCCATGGTGGTCGAGCAGACCAACCGGGGCGAACGAGCCTATGACATTTACTCCCGGCTCCTGAA